>CAIMMA010000663.1 GCA_903842475.1 uncultured bacterium | reverse complement strand
GGTCATGGGTTTACAACCTTGGCGCCAATGTATGGGTTGTTGCTGGTTGCCCTGGCCGTGCTGGTCCAGGGCTGCCTGAAGCGCATCAAGACCTACCGGCTCGGACAGCCGCTCGACCGGACCGACCAGCGGTCAACGAGGATGAAAAACCTGCTGGACAGCGTGCTCCTCCAGACCAAAGTCGTCCGCGTCCCAGGGGCCGGCACGGCGCATGGCCTTTTTTTCTGGAGTTTTTTTATCCTGGTCATCGGCACCACCTTGATTGTAGCCCAGGCGGATTTCACCGATCTGTTCTTTGGAGTCAAATTTCTCAAAGGCACCTTTTACCAGCTTTTTTCCATCATCCTTGATCTCGCCGGCCTCATCGCCATCCTCATGCTGGCCGGCCTGCTGGTGCGCCGCTACCTGGTCCGCCCGGAAGGGCTGCTCACCAAGGGCGACGACGCCCTCATGCACGGTTTGCTCCTGGCCATCCTGATCACCGGCTTTCTCATCGAAGGCGCCCGCATGGCCGTGACTGAACTGGGCACCCCGCTGGCCATCTGGTCGCCGGTGGGCCTGGCCGTCGCCCACCAGCTCGCCGGCCTGGGCGAAGGCGGTCTGCGCACCCTGCACACCGGCCTCTGGTGGTTCCACCTGCTGCTGGCGCTGACCTTTATCGCGATCATCCCCTACACTAAATTCCGCCATATCCTCACCACCAGCGCCAACGCCTTTCTCGCCGACCTCGGCCCGACCGGTAAATTGACCACCATCAACCTGGAAGACGAAACCACCGAAAAATTCGGGGCCAGCGAACTGACCGACCTGCGCTGGAAGGATATTTTCGACGCCGATGCCTGCACCCTGTGCAAGCGGTGCCAGGATCGCTGTCCGGCGCATACCACAGGCAAACCCTTGTCGCCGATGCAGGTGATTAATCAGATCGGCGAACTGGCCTTCACCAATCCGACGGCCAATTTGATCGACACCGTCGGCCGGGAGGCCATCTGGGCCTGCACCACCTGCCGCGCCTGCCAGGATATCTGCCCGGCCTCCATCGAGCATGTCAACAAAATCATTGAAATGCGGCGCAATCTGGTGTTGATGGAAGGAGAGTTCCCCGGCGAAGAGGTGATGACCGCCATGGAACAGACCGAGGTCAACGGCAACCCCCTGGGGCTCGGCTATGCCTCCCGCGGCGACTGGGCCGAAGGGCTGGGCATCAAACCCCTGGCCGAAGATGCCGAGGTGGAGGTGCTCTACTTTGTCGGCTGTTACGCCTCGTTCGATAAACGCAACATCGCTGTGGCCAAGAGTTTCATCAAGCTCTGCCAGGCCGCCGGGGTCAAGGTCGGCATCCTCGGCAAGGAAGAAAAATGCTGCGGCGAGCCAATGCGCAAGATGGGCAACGAGTACCTCTACCAGACGCTGGCCATGGAGACCATCGACATCATTACGGGTTATGGGGTCAAAAAAATCGTCACCACCTGTCCGCATTGCTTCAACACCCTGGCCAAGGACTACCGGGACCTCGATTTCGAGATCGAGATCGTCCCCCACGTGGTGTTCCTCGACCAGCTGATCAGCTCGGGCCGGCTGCGGATCAAGGCGGACAGCTTTTCCTGCACCTATCACGATTCCTGCTACCTGGGACGGCATAACAACCTCTACGAGAGCCCCCGCAACCTGATCCGGGCCGCGGGCGGCAACCTCACCGAGATGGCCAAAAACCGCGACCAGGCCTTCTGCTGCAGCGCCGGCGGCGGCCGGATCATGGCCGAGGAGAACCTCGGCGAGCGCATCAACATCAAACGGGTACGGATGGCCGTGGATACCGGCGCCGAGCAACTGCTCGCCAACTGCCCCTTCTGCCTGACCATGTTTGAGGACGGAGTCAAAGGCGCCGACGTGGAAGCCCAACTTCGGCCCAAAGACCTGGCCGAAATACTCGCCGAGCGGTTGGCTGACCAGCCGCAAAGCGTTTAAACAGACCGACAACTATCACCTAGCCTGACTGCTGGAGGAGTGCGATGAAAATACTGATCTGTATCAAACAGGTTCCGGACATGGAATCCAAATTCAAGATTAACGGCGAGGGCAACTGGTACGACCGGACGGACCTCGCCTGGCGAATGAATGAATACGACGAATACGCGGTTGAACAGGGAGTCAGGCTGAAGGAACAGGTGGGCGATGCCGACCTGACCGTACTCTGCATCGGTCCGGATCAGGTCAAGGAAACCATGAAAAAGGCCCTGGCCATGGGCTGCGACCGGGGGGTTCAGATCAACGATGCCGAACCCCACAAGCGCGAGCCCATTGAAATCGCCGCCATGATCGCCGGTTTCGCCAAGGATAAAAACTTCGATATCATCTTCACCGGCATGCAGTCGCAGGATCGCGGCAGCGCCCAGGTGGGCGTTATGGTCGCCGAGATGCTGTCGATTCCGGCCGTTACCACCATCGTCGGCTTCAGCTTCGAGAACGGCGCCATCAAGGTGAAACGCGAACTCGAAGGCGGCAGCAAGGCCCTGGTCAGCGCCACCCTCCCGGTGCTGCTGACCTGTCAGCTCGGCCTGAACACCCCGCGCTACCCGACCCTGCCCAACATTATGAAAGCCAAGAAAAAAGAGCTGCTCACCCTGGCTCCCGATACCGGCGGCATCTCGGCCTGCCAGGAAACCGCGGCCTGCTACTTCCCGGAACGCAAGGGCGGCGGCCTTGTTCTCGAGGGCGACGTGCCCGAACTGGCCGATAAACTCATCCAACTGCTCAAAGAAAAAACCGGCGTTTTGGCCTAGGAGAGAACCATGAAGACCTTACTTGTGGCGGAATTCCGGGAAGGAAAACTGCGTGCTGAATATACCCAACTGATCGCCTTTGCCAAAGGATTGGGGGCTGCGGCCTCCATGTTCCTGGTGGGCAGCCCCGGCGAGCTCCCCCTGTTCGACGGCACCTTGTATCTGGCCGATGTCGCCAAGCACGGGGAATACAATCCCACGGCCCATAAACAGCTGCTCCTGGACGCGATTGCCAAAGAACAGCCGGATACCATTGTGTTTCTCCACTCCTCCTACGGCTGGGACCTGGCGCCCCGGATCGGGGTGGCCCTCAAAGCCGCCC
>CAIMMA010000662.1 GCA_903842475.1 uncultured bacterium | reverse complement strand
CCGCTCAAGCCAGGGGCAATTGGTGCCGCTGTCCACCGTCGCCAGACTGCATGAAGGCCTGGGCCCGCTCTCGATCAACCACTCCGGCCAGCTGCCCTCGGTCACCCTGTCGTTCAACGTCAAGCAGGGCGTGGCCCTGGGACAGGCCCTGGCGGAACTGCAACAACTGACCGACCCCCTGCTGCCGACGGGGATCACGGCCTCGTTCCAGGGCAATGCCCAGCAATTTCAGGCCGCGCAGGCCAGCATGGGCTGGCTACTGGGACTGGCGATCATCGTCATCTATATTGTGCTCGGCATTTTGTATGAAAGCTACATCCACCCGCTCACCATCCTCACCGCCCTGCCCTTTGCCGGCTTCGGCGCCCTGATTACCCTGCTGCTGTTCAAGGTCGAGCTGTCGCTCTACGCCTTTGTCGGCATCATCATGCTGATCGGCCTGGTGAAGAAAAACGGGATTATGATGATCGACTTTGCCATCGCCGCGCAACAGGAGGGAAAGAGCGCCCGCGACGCCATCGTTGAGGCCTGCGTCATCCGTTTCCGCCCGATCATGATGACCACCATGGCGGCCCTGATGGCCGGACTGCCGATCGCCCTCGGTTTTGGAGCCGGGGCCGAGTCGCGTCGTCCGCTGGGCCTGGCGGTGGTCGGCGGCCTGCTCTTTTCCCAGACGCTGACGCTGTATGTCACGCCGGTTTTTTATTTGTATATGGAAGAGGTACAGCAGTGGTTGCAACGGAGAAAAAAATGAGGAGAATCGGCCTGCAATTCCAGGTCGTTAATTGGTACAGCGGGCATTCATGATCCATTCGAAATAAACAACCACAATTCCCCTTCGAAACGACCTCAGGGGGGACTGACGCAACACCGCCTCACCTCCCGCCGGTAACGATCCCCAGTACCCTCGGACAACGCACCACCAACACCCGATGCAACAGGACCAGGGGCGTCATGACCAGCACCGGAATGGCGAGATAGAGCAGCAACATCGTATAAGGCCAGTCCAGCGGGATGTATTTGAAGGCCAGCGTCCGCACAACCCCCAGGATCGGCTCGTGGGCTGCATAGACAAAAAAACTCGTGCCGCCGAGGGTGACGAGCGCCTGTTGAAGCCTTGGGCACCGCATAACCAGCTTGGTGGCGTACAACGCCGCCGCCACCCCGACCACCAGTCCGGCTCGATGTAGGTACATATTGAACCAGGCCTTGTACCAGATGGCATCGGCAAGCAGAATCGGCAGATAAATCAGCAAGGCCGTTTTTCCGAATTTATCGAAGGCAAACAAACTCTGACCGTTGATGCCGCACAACGCCCCGGCAGAAAAAAAGAAGAGCCCCATGGCGGCCGGCAGCACGATCGGCCATCCCCCGAACACCCAGCCCATGACCACCGGTTCCGGCAAGGGCCAGATGCCGCAGACCCAGCAGAAAAAAACCACGATAAAAAACGGCAGCGCCGCGAAGCGCAGAATCACGGCAAGCACCGGGGCCAGCAGCGCCAGGATGAGCAGGTCGCGGATGAACCAGAAGTGATCGGCAAACGGATACCACTTGAGTCCCAGAATGGCATTGAGGTACTGGATGGGGGTATACTGGGCGACGAGATTATCGCTCCCGATAAAATAGGGAACCGTCTGGATCGAGGGAAAAAGCTGGACCAGCGCCACCAGGGCAAGGCCAAGAATGTTCCAGAAAACCATCGGAACAAGCAGCGTCTGCATCCTGGTCCGCAGTTTCTCGGCATAGGTCTTTTTCGACCAGCGAAAATTGGCGAAAAAGAGATACCCCGACATCAGAAAAAAGAGCGGGACCGCGATCCGGGCAAGCCCCTGGGAGAGCAGATTGCGGATAAATTCGGTCAACCCGTTGGTTTCGGCCTGGCCCAGGGTACCGCCGGCGTAGGAAACGGTGGTGCCATAGGCATGGACATACACCACGCCGATGATCGCGGGAAAGCGGAGGAGATTGAGCCGCAGCGACGATTGCTTATCTATCATGGTGGCCAGGGGGAGTCAGAATAAACGAAGAAAACGGGGCGGTGCATTACCGGCATACCCAGAGCAGATCAATACCCACGGCCGCCGTGGCGGGGATAATACCCACGGTACCCATAACCGCGGTATCCGTAACCGCGATAGAGGTGCGGAGAATACAGCAACCGGCCCGGATCGACCACGACAGCCGGCGGTCGATAGTACCAATAGGGCTGGTAGTACGGGCCGTAAGAGTACGGTCTATAATAAGAATATCCGTAATAGGACGGACCATAATAGTTTGGATCGCCGTAATAGTACGGGACGCAACCACCGCCGACCAGCGCCAAGATTGCGACAATAAGCCATAACCGTTTCATGCTTCACCCTCCTTGCCGCCCCACTGTCGACGACTGGCCGCCAATATACCACAGGCCGCCGGGAATGGGATTGATTTTTCCGGGCACCGGCAACAGGCCTGAAAAACCGACGGAAGGCCCCAGTTAGCAAGAGAAATCCCCTGAAAAAGCTGATATTTTACCATGCACACCCCATACGGACCGGGATCGATTTACCCGGAAACCGCAACAACGCAAGTGGCATCACTCTTTTCAAGGAGCAAGCGCATGCAAGAGGCAATACGAACAATGCTTCGGGAGTTCGCCGGAGGAACCGGCAGGATCACGGTGCTGACCGGGGCGGGCATATCGGCGGAAAGCGGTATCCCCACCTTCCGCGGCCCGGAAGGCTATTGGACGGTGGGCTCCAAAGTCTATCAGCCCCAGGAGATGGCCACCTTCCAGATGTTTTCCCAACAGCCGGACGAGGTCTGGAAATGGTACCTGTACCGCATGGGAATCTGCGGCCGGGCCGAACCCAATCCCGGCCACCTGGCCCTGGTGGCCATGGAACAGCGGTTCGGCGATCGCTTCACCCTGATCACCCAGAATGTCGACGGCCTACACCTGCGCGCCGGCAACACCCCGGCCCGGACCCACCAGATCCACGGCAATGTGTTCCATATGCGCTGCTCCCGGGAATGCACCCCGGCGGTCTACCCGATCCCGGCAACGGTCCTGCCCAAAACAAAAGAGGAGCATCTCACCGACGAGGACCGGCGCCATCTGCGCTGCCCGCGCTGCGGCCAACGCTCCCGGCCCCACATTCTCCTCTTTGACGAAAGCTACAACGAACACCATTACCATTTCCACAGTTCGCTCAAGGCGGCGCAGGAAACCGGACTGCTGCTCGTGGTCGGCACCGCCGGAGCCACCAACCTACCCAATCAGGTGGCCCACGAAGTGTACCAGCATGGCGGGGTGATCATCGATGTCAACATTGCGACCAACCCCTTTGCCCAACTGGCGGAAAACAGCACCAGGGGCTTTTTCATCCAGGAACCAAGCGCCGCCGCCCTGCCGGCCATTGTTGCGGCCATGAATGGTGACTGATCGCTGGCCGATTACAAGCAGCCGTCGACCACTTCCGGAGGCAGAATATTTTTGACGTCGTAAATAACCGCCGCGGGCTTGCATATCCGGCGCAGATCCTCGACGGTAAACCCGGTAAACTCCCGATGGGCCACGGCCAGGACCACCGCGTCATATCGGTGGTCCGGTAGTTCGCCGACCATGGTGACCCCGTAGTGGTGGGCAGCCTCCTGCTGATCGATCCAGGGATCGTACACCTCAACTTTAGCACCGAAGGTGTTCAATTCGGCGATGATATCAATCACCCGGGTGTTGCGCAGGTCCGGACAGTTTTCCTTGAAGGTCAGCCCGAGGATGAGGATATGGGCATCGGCCACGTGGATGCGTTTCTTCAGCATCAACTTGACCGTCTCCGAGGCGATATACCGGCCCATGTCGTCGTTGAGGCGGCGGCCGGCCAGGATCATCTCCGGATGATAGCCGACCTCCTGGGCCTTGTGGGTAAGGTAATAGGGGTCGACGCCGATGCAGTGGCCGCCGACCAGGCCGGGGCGGAAGGGAAGAAAATTCCACTTGGTCCCGGCCGCCTTGAGCACCTCCAGGGTGTTGATGCCGAGGCGATTGAAAATCAGGGCCAGTTCATTGATCAGGGCGATATTGACGTCGCGCTGGGTGTTTTCGATGACCTTGGCCGCCTCGGCCACCCGGATCGAGCTGGCCTTGTAGGTGCCGGCGGTGATCACCAGCCCGTAGAGCGCATCGACAAAATCGGCGATCTCAGGGGTGGAGCCGGAGGTGACCTTGACAATGGTGGGCAGCCGATGCTCATGGTCGCCGGGGTTGATCCGCTCCGGGCTGTAACCGGCGAAGAAATCGCGGTTAAAGACCAAGCCCGATTCGCGCTCCAGGATCGGCACGCAGACCTCCTCGGTGGCCCCGGGATAGACGGTTGATTCGTAAATCACCACATCGCCTATTTTGAGCACCTTGGCCACGGTCTCCGAGGCTTTGATCAGCGGGATGAAATCCGGACGCTTATTGGTGTCGATCGGCGTGGGCACGGCCACGATAAAGACGTTGCAGGGGCGCAGTTCCTCGATCACGCTGGTGAACTGCAGGTTGACCGCCTGTTGCAGTTCCTCGCTGCTGACCTCAAGGGTGGTATCGAGATGTTGACGCAGTTCTTCGATCCGCCTGGGTTTCAAGTCAAAACCGATGGTCGGTTTCTTTTTGCTGAACTCCACGGCCAGGGGCAGGCCGACGTAACCGAGTCCGATGATGGCTATCCGGGTGGTTTCCAAAACAGGCATAATGGGTTCCTTGCAAGGGGCTATAAAAAGGGGAGCGGAAAAATATCTTTGTTGCATTCCGCTCAGTATAGGTCAGCGCGGGGCGGGTGAGAAGCGTTTTTTATCGATTCAAACGCCTCTGGTCTGCTCCGGCCAAAGCAGGGTGTGGAGTTGGAGCTGCAACCGGATGTTGAGCCGATGGGCAAGGAGCAAATGGGCCAGGGTCTGCGGCTCGAATTGCGGCCGGAGCGGCGAAAACAGCACCGGTAGCAATTGATCGAGTTGCTCCCGTTCCACCAGCTGCCGCGCCCAATGGAAATCTTCGATCGAACTCAACACGAATTTGACCTCATCCCGGCACTGTCGTCGGCTCCGCGCCCTGAGCAGGTTGAGATTTTCAGGCAGGTTACGGTCCGCCATGCCCGAATCCGGACACTTGATATCCATGATGATCCGGACGGCATCCGGTACCGCACCCAGCGACAGGCTGCCGTTGGTCTCCAGCAATACCTGACGGCCGGAGGCGACCAGAGACAACAGCAACGGATAGACCCCCTCCTGCACCAGCGGTTCGCCGCCGGTGATCTCCACCATCGTCCCCGGGTATTGCGCCGTCCAGGCAAGCATATCCGCCAGGGCCATGGGCTCGGCCGCCTCCTCCCAGGTGTAGCGGGCGTCGCAATAGCGGCAGCGCAGATTGCAGCCCGCCAGACGGATGAACAGGCAGGGCAGGCCCACCCAGGTGGATTCCCCCTGGATGGAATAAAACAGCTCGGAAACCAGTAAGGGCTCAGTCACCGTAATAAATCACGCCGGTGGAATCGGTCTCCCGGACCTCGACGCTGTACAGGCTGTAACGTTCGGTCTGCAGGGGTTCCCGCAGGCTGCGAAACAGGAACATGGAGATATGCTCGGACGAGGGATTGATGTCCCGGAAAGCCGGATGCTCGTTGAGGTCGTGGTGATCGAGTTCGTCGACCACCGCGTTGACCGCCAGCTTGAGCTGTTTGAAATCAATCCCCATGCCCAGAGGGTCGAGTTGTTTGGCCCGTACAGTCACTTTGACCTTCCAGTTGTGGCCGTGCGGGTTCTCGCAGTTACCCGGATAGGCACGCAGGTGGTGCCCCCCGGAAAAATGGGTTTTGATAAAAATATCCATAAAAGGCTCCCGATGGATGAAACGAAAAGAGTGCGTTGCCTGGCCGGGATAAACCGGCGAAAAGCGGCTTGCGCACCGTTAGGGTAAAATGGTAAACAGATGGGGCGAACCGTCCAGAAGTTTGTTCATATTTTGTACTTGTAGCAGGAAACTCCTCGTTTTGCCAGCCCATCGGAGATTCCCTCCATCTTCCTCCCCGTGGCGGAGCCTACCCTTGCCGGAACCCCTGCAGTCCCTCGACACCAT
Source organism: uncultured bacterium (assembly GCA_903842475.1). GTDB lineage: Bacteria > Desulfobacterota > Desulfobulbia > Desulfobulbales > Desulfobulbaceae > Desulfobulbus. The sequence continues at coordinate 2,106 of CAIMMA010000662.1, read as the reverse complement.
GACCGACGACACCCTCTTCCAGGGCAGCCTGCACTGCCGTCAGTGTCGGGACGGTTACCGCTTTTCGGTGGATGCGGTGCTGGCCGCCCATTTCTGCACCCCAAAACCCAGCGCCCGAGTGCTGGACCTGGGCTGCGGTTGCGGGGTTATCGGGATGATCCTGGCCCACCGTTACCCCCGGCTCACCGTCTGCGGCCTGGAGCTGCAGGAACAGCTAGCGGCCCTGGCGCTGGAAAACAGCGTCGAGAATGGTTTTGCCGACCGGTTCAGCGTCCTGCGCGGCGATGTCCGCGACCTCACCGCGTTGCTGTCGCCGGAATCCTTCGACCTGGTGGTCTGCAACCCCCCATACCGTAAACTCGACAGCGGCCGGATCAACCTGGACAATCAGGCAGCCCGAGCCCGGCACGAACTGACCGCGACCGTGGACGATTTTGTCCGCGCCGGGGCCTTTTGTGTCAAAAACCGGGGCCGGGTGGTATTCGTCTATCCTGCGGTGCGCTGCAATCCGCTGTTGACCGCCCTGCAGCGAAACCGGCTGACACTCAAACGGTTGCAGCCGGTCTATTCCTATCCCGGCACCGCCAGCGCCCGCCTGGTGCTGGTCGAAGCAGTAAAAAACGGCGGCGAACAGTGCGAGATCCTGGCGCCGTTCTATATTTATGAGCGCAGATACGGAGAGTATACTCCGGCAATGCGCCAATTCTACCAATAGCCCCGTATGCTCGCCAAGGTAATCAGCTGTGCGGTGACCGGGGTCGATGGACTCCTCATCCAGGTGGAGGTCGACCTGGCCCAGGGACTGCCTTCTTTTTCAACGGTAGGCTTGCCGGAGGGGGCGGTGCGGGAGGCCAAGGACCGGGTACGGGCGGCGATCAAGAACTCGGGGTATGATTTTCCGCCCCGCCGGATAACGGTCAACCTCGCTCCAGCGGCGGTGAAAAAGGAAGGAACCGGCTACGACCTGCCCATAGCCCTCGGTATCCTGGCCGCGGCCGGCATCCTCCGGAGCGATCTGCTCGAGCAGACCGCCATTGCCGGCGAGCTTTCGCTGGACGGCACGGTCCGGCCGGTGCCGGGGGTCTTGTCCATGGCCTTGGCGGCCCGGCAGGAGGGCATTCGCCGGTTTTTGGTGCCCGCGGCCAATGCGGACGAAGCCGCCATTGTCCAGGACCTGGAAATCTACGGGGTCGAACGCCTCGACCAGGCGGTGGAATTCCTGGCCGGAACGACCCAACTTGCACCGACGGTCATCGATCCTGTCAGCCTCTTTGCCGCCCATGCGCGCTACCCGGTCGATTTCGCCGATGTCAAAGGCCAGGAATACGCCAAACGCGCCATGGAAATCGCCGCTGCCGGCGGTCACAACCTCCTGCTCTGCGGCGTCCCCGGCACCGGCAAGACCATGATGGCCCGACGACTGCCGACCATTCTTCCGGACCTGATCCTGGAGGAGGCCATCGAGACCACCAAAATTTTCTCCACCGCCGGCCTCCTGCCCGAAAAAACGCCGTTGCTCACCACCCGACCCTTTCGCTCACCCCATCATACGGTTTCCGATGCCGGCCTGATCGGCGGCGGGCAGGTGCCTCGACCGGGTGAAGTTTCCCTGGCCCATAACGGCGTCCTGTTCCTCGACGAACTGCCGGAGTTCAAGAAGCATGTGCTCGAGGTGCTGCGCCAGCCCCTCGAGGATGGCACGGTGACCATTGCCCGGGCCGCCACCAGCCTCAACTTCCCGGCCCGTTTCATGCTGGTGGCCGCCATGAATCCCTGTGCATGCGGATTCCTGGGTGATCGGGTCCGCCCCTGCACCTGCAGCCCTCTCCAGGTGCAACGCTATCGCAGCCGTCTCTCCGGGCCGCTCCTGGACCGGATCGACATGCATATCGATGTGCCGGCGGTCCAGGTCAAAGAGTTGATCGGGCAGCCCGCCGGCGAGCCATCCGCCTCCATCCGCGCCCGGGTCAACCGGGCCAGAATCAAACAGCGACAACGGTTTGCCGGGGCAAGCCGCCTCTACTGCAATGCCCAGATGAGCGCCAAGGACGTCAAAAAATATTGCCGGCTTGACACCGCCTCAGCCGAATTGCTCAACCAGTCGAT
>CAIMMA010000661.1 GCA_903842475.1 uncultured bacterium | reverse complement strand
CTCAGCCGCAACGACCTCGATGGCGATACTATCCGGGGATATGAGCAGGACGAATACACCCATATGGCGGTGGCGGTGGCGGTGCTGTCGGGCAAGGTGGATGTGGGCCTGGGCATCAAGAGCGCCGCTAATGCCCTGGGACTGGACTTTGCCCCGCTGGTTGAGGAACGCTACGACCTGCTTATTCCCGGCGAGTTGTTTGATACGCCGATGATCCAGGCCGTTCTGGCGGTGATCAATACGCCGCTGTTCCGGGAGACGGTGGAAAGGATGGGCGGTTATTCCACCCGGGACACGGGAAAACTGGTGGCCATGGCTTGAGGGCAGGCACCAGCCGGTCTGCTAGCCATGCACCAAAAAATCGCTGTTTTTCAGATCGATATGCATCCAGTTATTGCGGAGGGGCGAAGCGAGTCCAAGCAGGAGCTTGACGGTTTCAGCGGCCTGGAGGCTGGCAACCACGGCGACGGTAAAGGAAAGCACCGAGGGGACGTCCGCTGTCCCGGTGACGGTTCGCGCCGGATAGAGGCGGTCGATCAGGTCGCCTCCGGGCAACTGCACCCCCACCTGGCCGCACCAGCCGTTGACCGCCCCGTGCACCAGGGGCAGGCCCATTTGGCTGCCCAGGGCCGCCAGATCACGCCTGGCCTCGGCCGAATCCAGGCAGTCGACCAGCGCATCGACCCGCAGCGCATCCCTGTCCGCAATCTCCCGAAAATCAACCGGAAAAGGATGGACGACGGTAAAGGGATGGATGGCGGCCGACCGGTGCGCCGCCGCCGCCGCCTTGTTCTGATCCATGGTCGAAGTCAGGGCATTGAGTTGGCGATTGCAGTTGCTCGCCACAAAGGCGTCGGGATCCACAACATGCAGCCGCCCCACCCCGATACGGACCAGTTCCTCGATCACATAACCGCCCAGGCCGCCGCAGCCGATCACCGCCACTCGCTTTTGCTGCAGGGTTTGTTGCTGATCGGCGGTGAGCGCGCCCTGGTTGCGGCAAAAATATTCGGCAGAGGATGGCATCGGCAGGCCCCAAAAGAGTAAACGGCTGATTTTTTTTTTGGCAAGGTACTGTTGGTCGACGCTCCTGTCAATTGCTCTGTGGGCCGGCACCCTACCGGCAAAGAGCAGCCTTTCAAAGGAACCCATGGAAAATAAGGTAGAATCAGCACCAGCGGAGCCGATACGGCCGGAGCGCAACAGTCCGCCAGAGGCTGCCAAACGTCCGTCCGGCACGATGCGATGGCTCGATATTGCCGTGCGCACCGGCCACATCGGGGTTGCATCGGTTTTTTTCGGCGGCTGTATCTGGCTTGTGCCCTATGTCCGTCTGAGCTTCTGGCATCACCTGGTTATTGCCACCGGTTGCGTGCTCCTGCTCCTGGAATGGCTCCACGACCGGCACTGGCTGCATCGGGGCAAGGGACTCCTCGGCTTGCTTCATACATGCCTGGGGCTGCTGATTCATCTCAAGCCCGGCCTGACCGTCCCCCTGCTCTGGATCATCCTGGTCACCGGCTGCATCGGCAGCCACATGCCGCGCCGTTTCCGCCACTGGTCGATCCTTTACGGCCCAGAGATCAGCGAGCCAGGGGAGCGCAGAAATTGAAGGCTGCCGGCTGGAAAGCCCCACCAACAAGGGTCGTTTCTGGTTAGATTCGGTCGGTAACAGGAAAAGAAGCGCAGGGGCGTGGAATTCTATTGACTGAAAGTGACGAAAAGGGCGATCGTTCCGGTGCTGAACCTATCACCCAACCCTCTGCCCCGGAAAGGCCCATGCAACGATTACTGTCGACCAAAGAGGTCGCCGAACTCCTCAACATCCACGAAAAGATGGTCTACACCCTGGTTGCCGAAAAAGCCATGCCCGCCACCAAAATCGCCGGCAAATGGCTTTTTCCCCAGTATCTGATCGAGCAATGGGTGGAGAACAATACCATCAACTTTCCCGAAAATATCCGCCCCCTGACCTCCAATCAGCGGTTGGTAGTGCTGGCCGGCAGCAATGACCTCCTGCTCGACAAAACCATCACCCTGTTCAATCGCTCGTTCCAGGGACATCTGGCGGTTTTCGGCAACATCGGCAGCCTGGGCGGGGTCCAGGCCCTGCGCAACAACCTCTGCCACATTGCGGCCAGCCATCTCATCCAGGACGACGAGACCGAGTATAATTTCCAGTTTGCCGCCCAGGAATTCGACACAATGCCGGTGGTGGTCAATTTCTGCCGCCGCTTGCAGGGGCTGATCTTCCGCAAGCACAACCCGCTGGAAATTCTGTCGATCACCGATCTGGGGCACCCTAACCTCCGCCTGGTTAACCGGTCGCTGGGCACCGGCACCCGACTCCTGCTCGACCGGGAGCTGCAAAAGCACGGCATTCGCGGCGACAAGATAACCGGTTATGACTATGAAGTGGCCCGGCACATGGATGTCGGCCTGGAGGTCCTGGCCGGCCGCGCCGATGTCGGTCCCGGCATCGAGGCGGTGGCCGGCGCCCTGGACCTTGGCTTCCTGCCCCTGCGCTGGGAGCGGTTCGACCTGCTGGTGTCCAAGGAGGTCTTTTTCGAGCAGGCCATCCAGAGCTTTTTCGGAGTGCTGCAGTCGGAACCCTTCAAGGAGGCCGGTCGCACCATCCCCGGCTACGACCTCAACCAGGCGGGCAAGATTGTTTTTCAAGAATACCAATAAAGAAATCAGGCGGGCTGTTGATGTGCCCCGCCTAAAATCAAACGAAAGGAGGGCGTTATGCAACGAGGAAAAATGCTGTTGTGCGGTCTGATGCTGGCCGTCTTGGCCACCGGCATGGCCCTGGCCGAGGAAAAAATCATCAAAATGTCGACCACCACCTCCACCCAGGAATCCGGTCTGCTGGATGTGCTGCTGCCGGCCCTGGAAAAGGATACCGGCATCACGGTCAAGGTGATCGCCAAGGGTACCGGAGCGGCCATCCGCGACGGGATCGACGGCAATGTCGATAT
>CAIMMA010000660.1 GCA_903842475.1 uncultured bacterium | reverse complement strand
CAGGGTTGACCATTTTGCAGGAAGCGGACCAGGCTGCCACCGGCCAAAAAGATTGGGTTGCCGCTGTGCGACCGATTTTTGCTTTCCAGAATGCGCCTTCCTTAATCCCGTAAACGGAGAACAAAGTATGCAGATCCTTGAATCCCGCAAACTTGAGGCCCGAACATCCTCAATCGAGTCAATTGCGGATCCGGCGCCCGATCAACCGAGGGGATTGTCGGGTATGGCGGGTGCATCGATGGACCTTGTGTGTCAGTTTTATCAATCGATCATTGATTCGATCACCGAACACCTGGTCGTTATCGATCAGCATGGCGACATGCAGTATGTCAATAAGGCTTGGAGGGACTTCGGCAAAAACAACGGCCAACCCGTTCATGCCCCCTGGTTCCCGATGAATTACCTCGCAATCTGCGATAGAGCAGGTGCATCAGGGGAGCGATACGGGAAAGAGGCCGCGGACGGAATCCGGCAGGTTGTATCGGGAGAAACAGGGTTTTTTTATCTTGAATATCCCTGCCACAGCAATACCGAAAACAGATGGTTCATGATGCGGGTCTGTCCCCTGGCTTTTGCCGGGAAACAGTTTTTTGTCATTTCTCATCAGAATATCACCGAACGAAAACTCGCGGAAATCGAAGCCCTCAATCTTGCCCGGATCGATGGCCTGACCGGCACGGCGAATCGCCGATACTTTGATGAGTTTTTACTGGCCGAATGGAAAAGATGCGAACGGCTGCAGTTGCCTTTATCCCTGATCATGCTGGATATCGATCACTTCAAACTCTTCAACGACACCTACGGTCACCTCGCCGGCGATCAATGTCTGCGGGAACTGGGCAGTCTCTTGCTGCAATTCGGCAATAGGCCCGGCGATCTTTCAGCTCGCTACGGCGGTGAAGAGTTCGCGATGGTGCTGGGCAACACAAAACCCAACGATGCTTTTGTAATGGCCCGCAATCTCCTTGAGCGGATACGAAATCGAGCTCTGCCGTTTGCGTCATCGCCCGATAATCCTTTTCTTTCCGTGAGTATGGGCGTCGCGACCATCTATCCGAAAAAAGGTTTGGAAGCAGAGACGCTGGTTGCCATCGCGGATACTTCACTGTATTCGGCCAAGAATAACGGGAGAAATAGAATTGTCTCCAGTGTTTCCTGCGCTGGTTAACGAGTCGGATCTTATTTTGAGAAAATGTTCTTTGGATACCTTTTTTGCTCCACGAATTTTAAAGGAAAAACCACGTTACCTTTGAGGAGGATGGGATGATGAACAGTTTGAAGCGTTGGGGCATGGTTGCCGTTGGTATGATTTTTTTTATAGCTGGGGTGACGGGCGCCTGGGCTGCGGATCTTCAAGAGATCAGGGAAAGAGGCGAACTGCGTCATTTGGGGATTCGTTACGCCAACTTCGTAACCGGTGCCGGCGATGGCTTTGACGTCGAAATGGTGCAGGGGTTTGCCCGGCATATCGGGGTGAAATATACGCTGGTTTATACCGATTTCTACAGCGTTATTCGCGATCTGCTCGGCAAGGATGTCATCCGCAAAGGGGGCGAGGTCAGCCTGGAGGGGGCGCATCCGGTCAAAGGCGATATCATCGCCACCGGTTTTACCGTGCTGCCCTGGCGGGAGGCGGTGCTGCTCTATTCAAAACCGACCTTTCCTTCCCAGGTGCTGCTGCTGGCCAGGGCTGATTCCAGCTTCACGCCGATCAAAGGGTCCCCGGATTTGGCCCATGATATTGAAGAGACCAAGGGACTCATCGGTACAAACAGTCTGCTGGTTATGGAACGCACCTGCCTTGATCCGAATAACTACGGTTTGAAGGGCACTGGCGTCGATCTGCGCGCCTACACCAAGAACACCAATCTCAATGAGATGGTACCGGCTCTGCTCAACAAGGAGGCGGAACTGACCCTGCTTGACGTGCCCGACGTTATCCTCGACCTGAAAAAGTGGGCGGGAAAGATTAAGGTCATCGGGCCGATCTCCCAGCCTCAAGATCTGGCCGCGGCCTTTCCCAAGGATGCGCCCGCCTTGCGCGATGCCTTCAACGAGTATCTCCTGAAAATTAAGGCCGAAGGCCTCTACGACCAGCTGGTGGACAAGTATTATCCAGGCATCAGGCGCTATTTCCCCGAGTTCTTCGCCGGAAAGTAGTAATGGAAGATCAGGTCTCGGACCACCATCGCTGAGCATGATGCACTTCAGACAATACGCGCTTCGCTGGCCGCTCTATATGACGGCCCTCTTCTGCGTCTACACCCTGATTCTGCTGTGGAACGTCTTCAGCACGCAGGCGCAGCTTCGCGCGAGCACCGATGCGCAATTGATAGCCGACAGCCAGCGTCGGGGCGACACCCTTGCGGAGTACGCCAATGATCGCCGGAAAAGGGTCATGGACTTGGCCGTCAGCAACGAAATCGAGGTGTATCTGGCCAACAAGGCCTTGGGGATGTCGGAAAAGTATGGGCTCTTCGCCAACTTGACCTCCATTGAGGAACTGTTCAAGAAGGAAATTTTCAGTGAATCAATGGGGTGTCGGGAGAGTATCTATTTCGACGAGCACAATGAACCTCTGACCGAGGCCTTTGCTTCCGGATCGGTTATCCCGGTTCCGGCAGGTACCCGGGAAGGGGTTCGGTTCCTCATCGACGAACAGCAACAGGCGGTGATTACCAGTGCTCCCGTTATCTTTAAAGGCCGTTATCAGGGCGCCGTGGTTATGTCCGGCGACCTGGACCAGTTGTCACGGTTGCTCAATGCAGAGCTTGGGGATGAAAACCATCGCAAACACGAGGAAATCCTGGTTTCCGCCGACGGCTTCAGCCTGACGGCAAAGGGCAGTGCCGTAACTTTGCAACCTGCTGTTGCCCGGCATCTTGCCCAGCTTCCAGAAAATGTCCTGGTTCGGCTCGCCGATGTTCCGGGGTCGTCTCCGGATCAGGCTGATCTCCTCGCCCTGCGCACAGCCGTGCAGGGAACGCCGCTTTTTCTGGTCTCCCTGATTGACCTGAAAGGGGTGTATGACCATCTGATTTCCCGGGTCTACCTGTACACCTTCGGGATTTTTCCGTTTTTGCTTTTCTTTGGGGTCGTGGTCCTGGAACGGCAGCGGCAAAATGCCGAGAAACTCCAGAGCGATAATGCCGCCCTCGCCAATGAAATTGCCCGGCGTATTGTTTTGGAACAGGAACTGCGGGAGAAGAGCGAACGCCTTGAGCAGTTGGCGGTGGAGTTCGAAATGATCGCGCTGCGTGCAGAAGATGCCTCGACGGCCAAATCGCAATTTCTTGCCAACATGAGCCACGAACTTCGCACGCCGATGAATGCCATTATCGGCATGTCGTATCTGGTGCTCCAGAGCGAACTCCCCGCCAAACAGAGGGAGCAGCTCACCTACCTCAACAACGCCGCCGAATCGCTGTTGGCCAACATTAACGATATTCTCGATTTTTCAAATGTTGAAGCCGGAAAGATGACTCTGGCGCCGGCGCCCTTCGTCCTCAAAGATGCACTCGAGGAAGTCATCGAACGGTTCAAGCCGAAATGGGAGGAGAAGTGGCTGGAATTTCGCTATGAGCAACAGGATCAGGTGCTGGCGCAGGACGCGCCGCTGCTCATCGGCGATGGGGCGCGGTTGCGTCAGGTTCTCGCCAATCTGTTCTCCAATACGGTAAAATTCACCGACAATGGTTTTGTCCGACTTGGCGTTTCCTCGTCCCCCTCGGAGCAGGGGACACGGGTGACCTTCACGATTCAGGATAGCGGCATCGGGATGAGCAGCGAGCAGATGGCCAAACTTTTTGAGGGGTTCAGCCAGGGGGACGCCTCCAGTACCCGCGAGTACGGTGGCACGGGGCTGGGCTTGGCCATCGCCCATGGACTGGTAACCCTCATGGGCGGGAAGATCGAGGTGGCAAGCCAACCCGGACAGGGCAGCTGTTTTACGGTGGCAATTCCTTTTGAGCTGGCTCCGGCCGATGCCGTTCCGATCAAGGAGCGCCGAAAAGATTTGTACGACTTCACCGCACTTGCCGGAATCCGGGTGCTGCTGGTTGAGGACAATCCGGTTAATCGCCTGTTGGCGCGCGAACTGTTGACCAGGAAAGGCATGGTGGTCGACCTGGCCGGCGATGGTGGGGAGGCCCTGGATATACTCCGAAATCACCCTTCGCAAACCTACGGGGCCGTGCTTATGGACCTGGAGATGCCGGTCCTGGATGGGTACGAAGCCGCACGGATTATTCGCAGCGATTCGAAGTTCGCCGCACTCCCCATCATCGCCCTGAGCTCCCATGCGATGCCTGCCGAAAAAGAGCAGTGTCTTCAGATCGGCATGAACGGCTACATCAACAAACCCTTTCATCCGGAGCTGCTATGGCGCACCCTCCTGCGCGCCATCAGAAAGAATGTGGTTTTTCCGGCCGCATCATCGTTGCCGCCGGCGTTCGAAGGCATGGCAATCGGTCCTGGCGTGGCGATCGACGGGGTGAATTTTCAGGAAGCTCTGAAAAGAACCGAAGGCGACCCGCAACTCTATGCAAAGGTGGTTGCAGAGATCGTCGGTAATTTTTCCGGGGGCTGCGCTGCACTTCTGGAATTTGCCAAGCAGAAGAATGCCAAGGGCGGTCATGACTACGCCCATATGCTTCGGGGTATGTTCGGTGCTATCGCGGCGGAGGAGATGGAGAAATCCTTGGCCATCATCGAAGAGATTTTTCGATCAGGACTCGATCCCCGGGCGCAGATCCTCGCCTTGAACGAAGCCTATGACGCTCTCATGGAGGCCTTGCGGGGGTATCTGCACACAGCGAGTGTCTCAAGTTCCGCAGCGGACGACCAGGACAGCGAGGGCACGGCAGCGTTTGATCCGGCATGGTTTGAAGCGTTCACCGCCTGCCTTGAAAAAGGTGATTTTAAAGCGGTAGAACTGTGGGAGAACAGGAGGCATACGTTGCTTGATCGATATTCTTCCAGAGATCTAGAGAGGATCGACCGTGCCCTTAAGAATTTTGATTTTGCGCTTGCCCTTTCCACCCTTAACCCCCCAACGAGCTGATGAAACCACTTGTTTTGATCGTCGATGACATGCCTGCCAACCTCAATCTGCTGGCCAACCTGCTCAAGAACTCCTACGAGATCCGGGTGGCGAACAATGGCGCCAAGGCCCTGGAGCTCGCCCAGGTCGAACCCTTGCCGGATGCGATCCTATTGGACGTGATGATGCCGAATCTCGACGGCTGGACGGTTTGCGAACAACTCAAATCCATCCCCGCCACCGCCCGCATCCCCATTCTTTTTTTAACGGCCAAAAACAGCATTCAGGATGAAGAGCATGGGCTCAACCTGGGGGCGGTTGATTTCATTTCAAAACCCATCAGCCCGCCTATCGTACTGGCGCGTTTGCGCACCCATCTGCAAAATCGGGAATATCAGAAGTTTCTGGAAGACAAAACCGGCTGGCTGGAAATGGAGGTGCAGAAAAAACTCAGCCGAATCACTCAGCTGCACGAGGCTTCCATTCTGGTGATGGTTTCGCTGGCCGAATTCAGGGACGAGTGCACCGGATGGCATATTAAAAGGACCCAGGAGTTTGTCAAAACCCTTGCCTTCGAGTTGGCCAAACTGCCGCGATTCATCAACGTGTTGACGGCGGAACACATTGAAAAACTCTACAAGTCAGCCCCGCTCCATGACATCGGTAAAATTGCCATACCGGATCATATCCTGCTGAAACCGGGCAAATTGACTGCGGAGGAAATTGAAATAATGAAGAGTCATGCGCCTAAAGGCGCGCAAATGCTGCGGCAGGCACAGCAATATACCTCTGAGAGTGATGGTTTTTTCGAGGTGGCCATTGAAATCGCCCAATCGCATCACGAACGATGGGACGGGAAAGGCTATCCGGACAATCTTTCCGGCGAGGCCATACCGTTTGCGGCCAGGATCATGGCCGTCGCCGATGTGTACGATGCGCTCACCACCGTCAGGCCCTACAAATCGGCTTTCAGTCATGAAAAGGCGTGCGAGATGATCCGGCAGGGATCGGGGGGACATTTTGATCCGGTGGTGATCTCCGTCCTTGAGCACTGTCAATCCAGCTTTGTCGAGATCGCATCGAGGTGGCGCGACACGCACCCGTAAAGAAGGTACGCATTTATCCTGGGAGTCAGATTGAAGGGCTCTGTTCCTGCTAGGTTGTCATGGCGCTTGCCTTCGGTTCTATCCGATCCGTCCACGGACTCGCTGGAGGACGGCCGGGTCTCCGTATGCAACCCCGGCGCGGCAAAAGGAAGGACTGGATTTTTTTTCAGAGCGTTGAATTGTCGTCCAGCACCTTCCTGAGCAGCGCTGCCAATCCATTTTTAGTGAAAGGTTTCATCGCTAACTCCTTGACTCCATAGGCCCGAGCTTGCGCCTCATTGACAAGGCTGCTATGACCAGTGCAAAGAATTATCGGTATATTGGGTCGTATTTGCAGCATTCTTCTAGCCAGGTCAATGCCGGTCATGCTCGGCATGGTTTGGTCGGTGATCACGGCATTAAATTCGTTCGGCTGCTCCTGGAACGTCGAAAGGGCCTCAAGGCTGCTGGTTCGAATAGTCACCTTATATCCAAGTCGTTCGAGCATAACCTTACCCATCTCAACAAGAATTTCTTCGTCATCAATTAAAAGAATTCGTTCCCTGCCTGACAGATCTCTGTCAACTGGTGCGATTGGCACAGTCAGTTGTTCCTCTGTGCCAGGGAAAAAAACTCGGAACACTGTTCCTGTACCAAGCTCACTTTCGCAGGTAACAAATCCTCCGGAGGTCGTGGCTATGCCATGAACAATGGACAACCCTAGCCCCGTCCCTTTTCCCACCTCTTTCGTCGTGAAATAGGGGTCGAATATCTTATCCTGTATCTCCGGAGCAATTCCAGGGCCGGAGTCGGCAATGGAAAGGACCACAAATCTTCCTGCTTTGACGATTGGGTGATGCAGCAGGTCTTGTGGCTCAAGCTCACAATCCTTTAGGGAAATTCCAAGAACTCCTCCTGTTTGTTCCATGGCATGGAACGCATTAGTACAGAGATTCATCACTATTTGATGGAACTGGTTTGGATCTGAGCAGATGGATTGCGTTGCGGTGTCGAGATCTAGTGTAATTGTAATGGTTGAAGGCAAGGCCGGGCGAAGGAGTTTAATGGCCTCTTTGATAAGATGCTTTGGCTTCATGGGGATGCAGTTGTTGGCATTGGCTTTACGACTGAAGGCAAGTATCTGTTTGACCAGGTTTATCGCGCGTCCACCGGCTTCCAGAACTCGGTCGAGATTGTAGCCGATTTTAGATCCGGCGGGACAATGCTCTTTTGCCATTTCGGTGTAACCGATAATCGCCCCGAGAATATTATTGAAATCATGGGCAATCCCGCCCGCCAAGGTGCCTATGGCCTCAATCTTCTGTGCCTGCAGCAGCTGTTGCTGCAGTGCTTTTTTCTCTTCTTCCGCCTGTTTTCGCTCGGTGAGGTCAATAGTGTAACCGGCCAGGAAGTTCTTTCCTCCAAGAAGGATTGGGAACTTGATGGTTGTGTAGAAGCGTCCATTTAATTCCTCATCAACATGAAGAATCTCGCCCCGAGAAACGACCGACCAATCATCGGCTGTGATTTTGGCGGCGAATTCCGGTGGAAAAAGTTCCTGCATGGATTTTCCGCTCATTTGAGAGCCTGAGACCCCGATCATCTCCTGAAAATTCTCGCTAGCTTTCAGGACGCGACTTTCAGTGGAGTTTACCTCTTTGATGAAGGCATATATCGGTGAATGTTTGATGAATAATGAAAGCAATTCGCTGGATGTCCGAAGTTCTTCCTCAGTCCGTATACGCTCGCTGAT
>CAIMMA010000659.1 GCA_903842475.1 uncultured bacterium | reverse complement strand
CTGAGGGCAAGCCCGCTCAGGTAGGCCGTATACCCCATAAGGCTCTGCAGAAAGAGCGGGAGCAAAGCCGTCGTGCTGTAGAGAACCGCACCGATCAGGGTCACCAGAAATGTTCCGGTTGTGAAATTCAGGTCCTTGAGAATCCTCAGATCCACAATCGGATTTCTGGTTTTTAATTCCCAAAAGAAGAAAGCTGTCAGGGAAACAACCACCAGACCCGCTGCCCAGCAGATCCAGGGAGCGGCAAACCAGTCGACCTCCTGCCCCTTATCCAGCACCATCTGAAGGGCCGCCAATCCGACGGCCATCAGCGAAAATCCGATGGCATCAATATCCCGGAGGGTGTTCTTTTTGAGATAGGGAGGATCTTCCACGAACATTTTGGACAGGATCATCGCCAGGACTCCGACCGGCAAATTAATATAAAAAATCCACCGCCAGGAATAATTATCGGTGATCCATCCGCCGACCGTCGGCCCGATGATCGGGGCCACAATCACGCCCAGGGAAAAAACCGCCATCGCGACGCCTCGTTTTTCGCGGGGAAAACTTTCAAGCAGAACCGCCTGCGAAATCGGCTGAAGAGCTCCGCCGCCGGCCCCCTGAAGGATACGGGCAAAAATCAGAAATCCGAGGCTTGAGGCAAGCCCGCAGAGCGCGGAGGCAATTGTGAAAATGAGGATACAAATCATGAGGAAACGCTTCCGGCCGAATAATCCTCCGAACCATGCCGTTGCCGGCAGAATAATCGCATTGGAAACAAGGTAACTGGTCAAAACCCACGTGGACTCATTCGTGCTCGCCGAAAGATTGCCGGCAATATGCGGAAGCGCCACATTGGCCACAGACGTATCCAGCACCTCCATAAAAGTCGCCAGCATCACGGCGCAGGCAATCAGCCAGGGGCTGTGGCTCGGATGCCATTCGGCGTGAGGAGGAGGTGCGGGTTTCAAGTGCCGGGAATCGGACTCTGGAACTCTGGTGTTCTTGTGCTCTGGTGTTCTTGAGTTATCGTGCTCTTTCATGTCCCGCCGGTTCTAACGCACTTTCACTTCAGGTTCGACCGACATCCCGACCGACAGTGGATGCTTGGGGTCCTCAGCATCGTCGACAACAATCTTCACGGGAACACGCTGCACAACCTTGACATAATTGCCGGTTGCATTTTCGGGCGGCAAAAGACTGAAGCGAGCCCCGGTTCCTCTTTGAATGCTGTCAACATGCCCTTTGAATTTCTTGCCGGGATAGGTATCGACCTTCAATTCGACCGTCTGTCCGGCCCTCATTCGTGTCAGCTGCGTTTCCTTGAAATTGGCAACCACCCACCGATCGTGAGTGACAAGCGCCATCAGAGCCTGACCGGGCTGAACAAATGCCCCGACTTCCACGCTTTTACGCGTCACGCAGCCGGTCACCGGAGCATAAATTTTGGTGTAAGACACCTGCAATTCAGCCTGATCGAGATTGGCCCTGGCCAGCGCCAGCTTGGCATCAGCCGTGGCTGAACGCAAAAGGGCCACGTCGTACTGCTGCTTTGAAATCTCATCAGTTTGGACCAGTTGGCTGTAGCGTTCACCATCGGTTTTAGCCTGCGTGGATTCTGCCTGGG
>CAIMMA010000658.1 GCA_903842475.1 uncultured bacterium | reverse complement strand
CAAGCTCTCCTACATGGACCAGCGCGAGTTCGACCAGATGGAGGCCACCATCCTGGCCGCCGAATCCAGACTCGAAGAGCTCGAACTGCTGATGAACGCTCCCGAAATCATGGCCAACCCTGCTCAATTACAGCAGTACTGGCTCGAACAGCAGGCCCTCCAGACGGAAACCGACCGGCTCTATGACCGCTGGGACGAACTCGAACAACGAAAGCAAGGCTGAACCACCGCCCATCCCGCCCCCCCCTCCTCGCCTGCTCCGGCCTGACCGAAGGCGGCGGTTCGCACCCGCGTGGGCACGGCACGTCCATTGCCCACCGTGCGCATCAACAATGTTGCCCACCGCTCTTTCAATACACGTTTTTTTGTTTGCCCCATCTCGATAGTCGGATATCTTATTAAAATAGTTGTTGTCTTTCGGCCTTCCCGCCCAAGTGGCATAAAGAACCGTTCCCCTGCCTCAAAGGAGTCCGCCATGCCCTTGGCCCGAACCGGAGCGCATTTTTTCTGTTTACTGCTTCTTTTGGTGCTCGTCTCCTGTCACAACCATCCCTCCGAACCCCGATGCGCAGATCCCATCGGCTGTGTTGCCATCGGCGCAACAGAACCCATTAAAATCGGCGTGCTCCAGGCCCTTTCCGGCAAAGTCGCGCCACTGGGTATCGAACAAATCCGCGGCATGGAACTGGCCCTGGAAAAACGACAGGGCAAAGTCGCCGGTCATGCGGTTGCTCTGCAAACCGAAGATACCGGGTGCACCGCCGAGGGCGGGGCGAACAGCGCCCTCAGGCTCGTCGCCGACCCCGGGACCGTAGCGATTTTCGGCACGACCTGTTCAGGGGCGGCGGCCACGGCGGCCAAGGTCATGTCCGATGCCGGCCTGACCATGATTTCCGGCAATAATAGCGCCCCTTTCCTCACGGCCATCGGCGGCAAACGCGCTCCCAACTGGCAGCCCGGTTACTTCAGAACCGCCGCCAACGAAGAAAATGCCGGCAAGGCAGCGGCCATCCATGCCTATACCAGGCTGGGAGTACGCCGGGCGGCAACCATCAACGACGGCGATATCTACACCAGGGGATTGACGGACGGATTCGTCAGCGCTTTTACCCAGCAGGGAGGCACGATCGTCCTCGACACCTCCATTAACAAGGGGGATGAAGATATGGGCCCGGTACTGGCGGCGGCGGCCGAAGCAAAAGCCGAACTCCTTTTTTTCCCGCTTTTCCAGCCGGAGGGCAATCATATCCTCGCCCAGACCCGAAAAAATTCCCGCCTGGGGGACCTCATCCTGATGAGCGATGGCGCCCTGATTGAACACTCTTTCCTTGCGGCCATGGGCGATCTGGCTCGCGGCATGTTTTTTGTCGGACCAAGCGTGGCGAAAACCGCCGGAGGAAACGAACTGGCCCGGGCCTACCAGCAAAAATTCAACACCCCGCCATCCACCAGCTACTATCTATCGGCCTTTGATGCCGCCGAACTGCTCTTCCTGGCCATCGAGCGCACCGCCATCCGCCGGCCCGACGGGGGGCTGATCATCGGACGGGATGCCCTGCGCCGACAGCTGTACGCCACCAAATCGTTTGACGGAGTCACCGGGATACTTACCTGCGACCAGTTTGGCGATTGCGCTGCACCGCGTTTCAACGTACTGCGGCTCGACAACCCCGAAGATGGTGTAGAGGGGCTGCAGCAAAATATTCAATTCACCTATGCACCGCCTGCCGAGGGAACCGACACCGGTGCAGGGTCGAAATAAGATCATGAACCGTTTCCTGGCCTACTGGAACCATATCGGGATCGCCAGTAAACTCCGCCTGAGCTTTGGCGCCCTCTTTGCCCTGATCGCCCTGATTATTGCCGCATGGCTCCTTTCCCTGCACCTGGCCAATCGGGCAAAAAACACGATCAACACCAGTGTGGCCATTGAACGAAACGTGCTCAACATGGACCGGCTGCTCGAAAAAGCACGGCGT
>CAIMMA010000657.1 GCA_903842475.1 uncultured bacterium | reverse complement strand
TGGTCAGGTCGAGTTCCCACCGACCGATCCTGGCGATTCTCTGGGCCTCCTGCAAGTTTGCCTCACTCGCAGCCATCGCCTCCTCGGCCCGTTTGCGCAAGACGATATCCCAGGCCATATCCCCCAAGGTGGTCACGAGTTCGACATCCCCCTGGTCGTACGCACACGCCTTGTTACCCACCCCGAAAACGGCCACAATCTCCTCGCCTCTGAATATCGGCACCACCAACTCACGGACCACCGAAGCGTGACCGGCGGGCAACCCCTTACGGTGCGGCAACGCGGCATAATCGTTATGAATGACCGGTCGCCTCTGATGGATGCAATCAACCCAGACACCGGCTGCATCCAGGCTGTAATGGAACCCTGTTCCTTCGGCGCGACAGTAGGATTGCAACGTGTTGGTCGACCAGGCCTGGAGGGACAGGGTCTGCTGATCCGTTTCAAGAAAATGAAAAAACCCGATGCAACTTCCGGTCAAGGCCTCGGCCTCATCCAGGACTTTTTGCAGCAAGGCATCCTGGGACAGGGCTGCAGCCGCCTCACTCAAGCGCAGGCGGGCCAGCAAGAGGTTTTCCCTCTGCACGCGTCCGGTGATATCCATGGCAAAAACCGCAAGTTGGCGGATCTCACCGTCCTTTCCCTGCACGGGATAGAGATAATGCTCCGTGATCAGGCCATTGCGTTGATCCCGAAAAGAGAGCGGTTGGCGGGTTTCGACAACGTGCTGAACGTGTTGCCGTCTTGCCGCCGCCAAGGCGGGCGAGATATAGTTGTAGACATTGCTGCCGACCAGTGATTCCCAAGAGGTTTGCACCCGTTTGCACAGGCTAGCGTTAGCGGCCAGGATGGTGCCGTTGACCTCCATGAGAAAAATGGCTTCCGGCGAGGCGTTGAGAATGGCCTTGAGGGCGGTTTCACTCTGCCGCACCTGTTCCTCGGCTTCCCTTCGGTGGGTGATATCGACCGCTATCTGGCAGATGCCAATCGGTCGTCCGTCCGCATCATGAATGAGGGTGGTCCGGCAGTCGAGTACCAGCGGTCTGCCCTGATGGTCGTAATTCACGACCTCTCCCCGCCAGTGCCCCTGCTTCAGTGTTTGCGCGACAATCTCTTTCCTGGTGGCGTCGTGGTCGAGTCCAACACCGCAGGTTGTCCAGAAGCTGCCGATCAGTGCCTCTTTGGATCGTTGATGAATACGCGCCGTCGCTTCGTTGACATAGGTGATGACGCCCTCCAGGTCGGTGATCGTCACCAAGTCCTGAATCTGGTCGAGGACCATGGCCTGCAGACGTAACTGCTGCGCCGCCCGCCTGCGCTCGGTGATATCGCTCAACACCGCCAGGGTGGCGGGCTTCCCGTTCCACGAGGTCCGCGAACTATGCTGTTCCAGCCACTTGAAACTGCCATCCAGGCAGACCACCCTGAAACTGTAACGTACCGGCACCTCTTCACCGCGCTGCCTCCTTTGCTGCCGGTCGATGACCAGGTCACGGTCGTCGGGATGCATGAGGTCAAGAAACGGTCCGGCCATCAACTGTTCCGCGCTGAAACCGGTGAGCCGTACCGCAGCGGGGTTGACCATGACCAGACGCAGATCCTGGGCAATAATGATGGCCTCCTGGGCATTTTCCAAGATTAACCGATAATTCTCATCCGACTCCCGCCGCCGTTCGTTGGCTTGCCGCTGTTCGGTGATATCTCTGGCAACACCGACCAGAAAAACAGCCGCACCGCTCTCCGCACTTGCATCCTGGCCGATTACGGTGAGGGTTGCGGTATGCCAATGCCAGGAACCATCGGCATGTCTGATCCGATAGTCCGGCAATTGCAGGGTGGCTCCGACTTGCACCGCTTTGTCGAAACTCCCCTGTAAGGCTGCGAGGTCGTCGGTATGGACCAGGGAAGAAAAAACCTTGCCGCGCAGGGATGCCGGCTCATAACCGGTCACCCTGCGCCAGGATGGCGAAAGGTCGATCAGCAGCCCTGCCGTATTGGTCTGCCACAACAGTTCGGTTGCATGCTCTTCCAGTAAATATCCCAGCGCCGCACCGGTCGGCAGGGCCTGGCCAGTTGGTTCAGGCATCTGCAACCTCCTTACGGTTCAGCACCGCGCTGAGATGCCCGGCTATTTCCTTCTTGGTCAGGGGCTTCAGGGCAAACCCTTTAATTCCATTGGCCTTGGCCTGCTCTTCGGTGACGAGGCTACTGTATCCCGTGCAGAGAATGATCGGCAGTTCGGGGCGAATATCCAGCATCCGTCGGGCGAGCTCCATGCCGGTCATGCCCGGCATGGTCTGGTCGGTGATCACCGCGTCGAACCGGTCCGGCTGGTGCTGAAAGAGATCCAGGGCCTCCAGGCTGCTCGTCCGGGCAGTGACCTCGCAGCCCAGACGTTCCAGCATCGTCGTCCCCATCTCAACCAGGATTTCCTCGTCATCGACCAGCAGGATGCGCGCTCCGCCCGACAGCATCGTCTCAACCGGTTCGACCAAGAGGCCGGCTTCTTCCTCGATGCTCGGGAAAAACACATCGAAGACCGTGCCGCCTCCGGGCGCGCTCTCGCACGTTATGAATCCGCCATAACCGGTGACGATGCCATGGACGATGGCCAGCCCCATGCCAGTCCCTTTGCCGACTTCCTTGGTGGTGAAATAGGGTTCGAAAATTTTACCCCGTATTTCCGGCGCAATGCCCTGGCCCGAATCACCGATGGAGAGCTGCACAAAGCCGCCGGGCTGCACTCCCAAATGCTGCCGGAGATCTTGCGGGGAGAGTTCGCAATCCTTGAGGGTGATTTCAAGGGTGCCTCCGGTCTGCTCCATGGCATGGTAGGCATTGGTGGAGAGGTTCATCAGAATTTGATGCAGCTGGGTCGGATCGGCGAGAATGGCTTTAGTGGCGGAGTCGATCTGCGCCCTGATCGTAATGGTTGAAGGCAGCGAAGGACGCAGGAGCTTGATCACCTCCCTGACCAACTGAGCTGGCTGCAGAGCGACCCGTTCGGTGGCGGCCTGGCGGCTGAACGCGAGGATCTGCTTGACCAGGCCTGCGGCTCTGCGGCTGGCTTCCATTACTTTGTCCAGATAATTGATCGCCATGGAATCCGGAGCAATGGAATCGATGGCAATCTCCGTATAGCCGAGAATCGCCCCCAGAATATTGTTGAAGTCGTGGGCAATGCCGCCCGCCAGGGTGCCAATTGCTTCCATCTTCTGCGCCTGGACGAGTTGGGTCTGCAGCTGTTTCCGTTCCTCCTCCGCCTGTTTGCGCTCGGTGATATCTCGAACAATGCCAACCGTGTGCCAGCCATCATGATGATGGAGCGCTGAGAGAGACAATTCGACCGAGAACTCATGGCCGTTTTTATGCATGGCCTCCAGTTCGAGGGGAGCGTTCAGCGCAGCCCCCTCGCCGGTCTGCTGGAAGGTGGGGAAGGCGGCGTTAAAGGCAGCATGGTAGCGCTTCGGCGCAATGATATGATGCAGATCCAGGCCAAGCATTTCTTCGGCTTTATAGCCGAAAATCCGCTCGGCGGCCGGATTCCAATAGGAGACTTGGCCGCTCTGATCCATCATGACGATGGCATCATTGGCAGATTCCGTAATGGCGCGGATGCGGGCTTCGCTCTCAAGCAAGGCCGCCTCAAATTGCTTGCGTTCGGTGATATCTTCACAAAAACCCAGGATTCGGGCGTCGGATATTTTGCGCGCGGTGATCAGCCACCATCGTCGATCGCCGTTTTTGGTGCGACAACAATGCTCACCCCGGCTTTCCCCTGCTTGCACCACTTTCTGGAAATGGCGCAAGCCGTTCTCAAGGGCGTCTTCGGCCAGAATATCGGCAATGCTCATGGCGAGGAGTTCCGGCTCGGTGTAGCCGGTGAGGCGGCAGGCAGCGGGGTTTACCTGCTGATAACAGCCCTGCGCATTGGTCACGAAAACCGCATAGGGCGCATTGAGGATATACTCGCGGTGCCGCTGCTCGCTTTCCCGCAGCAAATCCTCCGCCAACTTGCGCTCGGTGGTATCTCTGAACACACCGAGAAACAATTGCCGGCCCTGAATCTGGATGGGGATCGCATGGACATCGGCATAAAACACCTCGCCATCTTTTCGTTTAATCGGATGGCCGAGTGCCAGGGTGATCTCGCCGCGTATCTGCTTTTCAAATTGAGCCATGACATGCGGGAGGCTTGCTTCAGGATGAATATCCTCGACCCGTAACGAGTTCATCTCCTTGGCGGTGTAGCCGGTCATGCTGCAGATGGCGGGATTGACTTCGATAAAGGAGCGGGATGCCGGGTCCACCAGGATCAGGCCATCGAGTATGGCTGCAAAGAGTCCCCGGTATTTTTCCTCTGATCTTGCCAAATCGTTCCTGGTTGTGCGAATTCGGGAAACTGAAAACGCCAAAATAACAATAATCGCGAGCAATAAAACAGCAACGATGAAACCCGGAATCAGCAAAATGCGATGCTGCTGAAAAAAAGATACCGGTTGATTGATCAGCGTACTGTTTTCGGGAAGCTTGTGCAGATCCACTTTGAATCGGACCAGCTGGTTATAATCGAACACCGGGCGGGATCGGCTGTTTTCAACCACGTAGGAGGCCTTCCCCTTGCCGGCCAAAATCCGCAGCGCGATTTCCGCCGCCTGCCTGCCGTGTTCTTTCCCTTCGAGCAGCATCCCGCCGATGATGCCATGGCCCAGACGGGTTTCATGCATGGCATAGACCGGGACAGGGCTGGCGTTAGTTATCAGACGGGTGCTTTCCGTGCGCGTCAGTGATTTTCCCGATGTATCGGTGACGTAGGTAAGCAGCAGTACCAAGGCGTCCGCCGGCAGGGATTGGAGTTGCGCCACCAGTTCCTCAACGGTTCCATCCGGGGTGTAGGCAATGTTGACCTTGTTGTTGAATTGATCGGCCACGGCAGCCATGTCCCGGCGAACGGCCAGACCGCTGGCGGTATAGTCATGAACCACCAGCACCGACTTGGTTTCAGGGTGGAGGGTCAGCGCCAGCTGGAGTGTGCCTGCCATATCCTGCACCTCCGCAACACCGGCGATCTGCGCCTGCCCCCGGATCATTTCCGGAGTATAGCCGTTGATGCCGGCCAGGACGACCGGGACGCCGGGAAACAGTTCATGCCGAGCGCTGGTCATGAGATCCAAAGCGGGATTATCCAGCACAAAAATAAGATCGAACCGTTTTCCCCGATATTTATTGTGCAGATACTGCCGAAGGAAAGCCAGATGTTCCGGCTTGGAAAACCGTTTAGTATCGAGATGTTCAACGGACGGAACCAGGAAGGGATAACGCTCCTTGAGGGTTGAGAGTATCCCGGCAAGCTCATTGTCCGACCAATCTTCGCCCTGATGATAGGAATTCAGGATCAAAATTTCCGGTAGCGGTTCCTCGTCGCCCCAAGTCAGGCTGCAACAGCCCACAAACCAGAGCGTCGCCAGGACAACTATCGAAATGGCCTTCCTGGGGAATCGGAGGAGATGGGTATCATGGGGCATGACGACGTGCCTCGTTGAAAATTATGGTGATGAGCTGCAAAACTAGTAGGTGTTCAAATGGTTAGGCCCAAAACCAGGCGCCCCTGCTCCACACTGCACCCGGGGATGCAAAAAAAAATTTCAAAGGGACCCAGGAAAATACGCAAAGCAAAACGGCGGTGGGCCTGGTTATGGAGCAAGCAAGCCAATATTTCGCATTTCATTGATCAAACGTTCTTTTTCAATGGGCTTGACGATATACGAGGTGGCCCCCCCTTTGAAATAGGCCTTCACCACGGTTTTGGCATCATCCAAAGCCGAAATCATGATAACTTTCACTTCGTTCGAACCAACGATACCCAGGGAGTGCTCCATCTCA
>CAIMMA010000656.1 GCA_903842475.1 uncultured bacterium | reverse complement strand
TATCGCCCGCAGCCAGCGAGAAGCTGGCGCCGGTCAAGACCTCGAGGCTTCCCGCCCCGGGCTGGGGATAGCGCTTATACAAATTTTCGATCTGGACGATCATGCCGTCCCTGCCGATACTCGGTGTGCTGTCACTCTTTTCCTGGGGCATGAGGCTCCGTGAGATGCTGCTTGAGAACGGGATAGACATGGAGGGCGATCCGGCGATGGCCCTCTGCATTGGGGTGGATGGCGTCGGCTTGATTGAGGGCCGCCACCCCGCCAACCCCTTCGAGCAGAAAGGGGATCAGACGAACAGCGTAGCGAGCCGCGAGATCCCGATATACCTTGCGGAAGGCGCCGGTGAAGTCATCGCCGTAATTGGGCGGCAATTCCATCCCGGCCAGGATCACGCGCATGGACTGCGCCTGGGCAGCGGCGATCACCGCCGCCAGATTGTTCTCCATCTCCTCGATGGTCAGGCCGCGCAGACCATCGTTGGCCCCCAGCGCCAGAAAGAGCACCGATGGCCGAATTTTGCCCCGGTACCATTGCAGCCGGGCGAGGGCGCCGGCCGAGGTCGAACCGCTGATGGAACCGTTGACAATCCGGACATCGGCTATTCCGTCCCGCGCCAGCATGGCGCCGAGCAGCTGCGGGTAGGCCTCGTCGGTAGCCACCCCCCGGCCGGCGGTCAGCGAATCCCCCAGAAAAAGGACGACCCGCTCCGCCCGGGCAATCCCCGAAACGCAGCTCAGCAAGAAAAAAAACCCCACAAGGATTGGCATTCGACCCATAATTTGTCCCTCAAACTCGTACCGCGGAGATGGACCGCGACCCGATAGCTACTATCGGCATGATCGTGCTTTTGACAAGCAGCGGCGACTTTTTTTCACCCGGGCAGCCCGCCCATTTCCGCCTGATCTGCAGCCATAGTGTCCCCGTTCGCCCAAAGAAAGGGCAAAAAATGGGCGGCCGACCACGAAGGGGAATTGACGGACCCGACCGTCCCGGTATAATGCACCGAATTCGCAGGCACCTTTTGTCAACCCGCACCGAGATAAACCCCATGACCAACACCTGTACCAGGTTGCTGATCGCGCTGCTCAGTTGCTGCGCCGCCCTGCTCTGGCCGCATCGACCAGGACTTGCCGCCGAACAAACCCTGCAGCTGCTCGCCTCTACCTTCCCCATTTACCAGATCACCCGCAACCTCACGGCAGGGAACAAGAGGGTCCAAGTGGCGCTGATGATCCCGGCCGAACTGGGCTGCCCCCATGATTATGCCCTGTCCCCCCAGGATATGCGGAAATTGACCAAGGCCGATGTCCTGATCATCAACGGCCTGGGCCTGGAGGAATTCATGGGCGCACCGGTGCAGCAGGCCAATCCCAAGCTGCGGATTATCGACAGTTCCCGGGGGATCACCCAGCTCCTCCACTTCGGCGAAGCAGAAGAGCACGACCACGACGGGCACCCTGGCCGGCCGGCAGCCAAGGACCAGCTGCACGAGGAGGCCGAGACGCCCAACCCCCATCTCTTTGCCAGCCCCCGCATGGCGGCCCAGCTGAGCGCCAACATCGCCGCTCAGCTGGCCAGGATCGACCCGGCCGGCGCTCCGCTGTACGCCGCCAATGCCAAAGCCTACGGGCAACGGCTGGAACGCCTGGCCGAGGCCTGTACCGCGCTGGGCCAACGGCTGCGCAACAACCGGATCGTCACCCAGCATGGCGTCTTTGATTACCTGGCCCGGGACATGGGCCTGGAGGTGGTCGCGGTGGTCCAGGGCCACGCCGGCCAGGAACCCTCAGCCTCGGAAATCCTGGCGATCGTGGCGACCGTCAAAGAGAAAAAAGCTGGAGCTATTTTCACCGAACCACAGTATCCCAAAGGGGTTGGCAAAACCATTGCCAAGGAAGCCGGGATCGCCGCCGCCACCCTCGATCCAGCGGCCAACGGACCGACCGAGGCCCCGCTTGACTATTACGAGCAGGTCATGCGCACCAACCTGGACACCTTAGAGAGAACGCTTGGCAGCAACTGACGCCCTCCCCCTGTATCAACCCGTTGATGCTGCGGTCCGCTTTGAAGCGGTCACAGTGGAGCGGGGCGGCATCTCCATTCTCGATGCGGTCACCGCCACGGTTCCCAAAGGGAGCAGCACCGCGATCATCGGTCCCAACGGGGCCGGAAAAACCACCCTGCTGCTGGCCCTGCTCGATGAAATATCCTACCAGGGCCGCATCGACATCATCGGCAACGGCTCCAAGCCCAAGGTGATCGGGTATGTGCCGCAACGACTCACCTTTGATCGGGGCATGCCCCTGACCGTCAATGAGTTCCTGGCCATAGGCTTCCAGAAAAAACCGCTGTGGTTCGGCATCGGCCGCGAGCTGCAGCGGCATTCCCTGGAGTATCTGGCCATGGTGCAAGCCGAACACCTGGCGGACCGGAGGATCGGCGCCCTTTCCGGCGGGGAAATGCAGCGGATACTGCTGGCCCTGGCCCTCCGCCAGGAGCCCGACCTCCTGGTGCTCGACGAGCCCTCGGCGGGGGTGGACTTTCAAGGTGAACACCTGTTTTGCGAGCTGCTCGACGACCTGCGCCGACGCAAAGGGTTCACCCAGTTGATGGTCTGCCACGACCTGCCCACGGTCACCCACCACGCCACCCATGTGATCTGCCTCAACCGCAAGGTGGCGGCGGAAGGGCCGCCGCGCCTGACCCTGACCAACGACACCCTCACCGCCATTTTCGGCATGCACATGGGTCTGGTCAACTCCCGTTCCATGCCGGACGATGGTGCCGTGTGCACCGCCCCATGCTGCCGAAGGCCGCCCCATGCCTGATCTATCGCCCTTGTACGCGCTGATCGTGCACCTCCTGCCCTTTGAGTGCATGCAGGCCCGGTTCATGCAGCAGGCCATGGCCGGATTGCTCCTGCTCGCGCCGATGGCCGCTGCCATGGGGATCATGGTGGTCAACTTCCGCATGTCGTTTTTTGCCGATGCCATCAGCCATTCGGCCTTTGCCGGGGTGGCCCTGGGCCTGCTCTTTTCGGTGGACCCCAACTGGACCATGCCGGCGTTCGGCCTGCTGGTGGGTCTGGGGATCATGCTCATGCAGCGCCATTCCAACCTGGCGAGCGATACGGTCATCGGCGTGTTCTTCTCGGCCATGGTGGCCTTCGGCCTGGCCATGGTCAGCCGCGACCGCAGCCTCGCCCGCGATCTGCAACGGTTTCTCTACGGCGACATTCTCACCATCAGCGACGGCCAGATTCTCTGCCTGATGGCGCTCTTTGCGGTGTTGATGAGCTTCCAGGCAATGAGCTACAACCACCTGCTCTACATCGGCCTCAACCCCTCCCTGGCCAAGGCGCACCGAATTCGCGTGGCCGCCCACCAGTATATCTTTGCCGGCCTGCTCAGCCTGATCGTCATGTTTTCGGTGCAGGCGGTCGGCGTGCTGCTGGTCACCGCCCTGCTGGTGGTCCCGGCGGCGGCGGCCCGAAATGTCGCCCGCTCCGCCGGCAGCATGTTCTGGTGGGCCCTGCTGGTCGGGATCAGCTCGGCGATCACCGGCCTGCTCATCAGCGCCCAGGATTGGGCCCGGACCGCCACCGGCGCCACCATCATCCTGGTGGCCTGCGGCTGGTTCCTGATCAGCATGGTGTTTGCCGCCCACCGAGGCAAACAAACGGCCTGAGCACATCCGAACGGACCACCACCTTGCCCCACCAGCACCAGGGGGCGCCGACAACCACACCTCCTCTTGAATATTCACCTGAAACGCGACCATGCAAACTTTTTTCTCCCCCGCCAGCCTGGCCATTTACGGACTCTCCGGCAAACCCGACAACACCCCTCGGATCATTCTTGAAAACTGCCTGCGCTGGGGATTTCGCGGCCGCATCTTCGGCATCAATCCGGCCACCGAGGAAACCGAGGTCGACGGCATCCGCGTCTACCGGAGCGCGGCCGAACTGCCGATCGTCCCGGAGCTGGCGGTGCTGCTGATTCCGGCCCGCTATGTCCCCGAGGCGGTGGAGGACTGCGGCCAAGCCGGGATCAAACGGCTGGCAGTGCAGGCGGGTGGCTTCAACGAATCGAGTGCCGAAGGCCAGGCCTTGGCCGCCCGACTGTTGGCGGCCGCCGGGAAGCACGGCATTCGCTTCGTCGGTCCCAACGGTTTGGCCCTGGCCAACACCGGCCATGGCCTTTGCCTGCCCTTTGTCCCCTCCTTTCCGGTGAAAAAAGGAGGATTGTCCCTGATCACCCAAAGCGGGGGGCTCGGCCTTTTCCTCTGGAACCTGATGGAGTCCGAACAAGTCGGCATGGCCAAGTTCGCCAGTATCGGCAACAAACTCGATCTCGACGAGAACGATTTCCTCGAATATCTGGGCATTGATCCCGAAACCAAGGTAATCGGGCTCTACCTGGAAAGCATCGCCGACGGTGCACGGCTGATCCGCATTGCCGAGCAGATCGACAAACCCATCATTATCTATAAGGCCAACACCACGCTTGCCGGCAGCCGGGCCGCCATGAGTCATACCGCCGCGCTGCGCAACGACGACGACATCATCGATACCGCCTTCCAACGCGCCGGGATCATCCGCATCGACCATTTCCGCGATTTCATCACCACCGCCAAGGCCTTTGACCTGCCGCCGATGCGCGGCAAGCGGCTCATGGCCATGAGCCCGGCGGGCGGCCTGGCGGTGGCCATGGCCGATATCGGCGAACGCCGGGGGTTTGTTTTTGCCGATCCGGGCGAAGATTTTTACCGGGAACTGGCCACGGTGGCCAACGCCGGGATCATCAAGTTCGCCAACCCCCTGGACATGGGCGACATCTACCAGATCGACCAGTACCCGACCATTTTCGGCCGGGTGCTGGCCAACGACCAGGTGGACGGCGCCATTTTCGCCAGCCAGTGGCCGCAGATGCCGGCGGGCGGCGGAGACGTGTTCACCGCCATGTTCAACACCGACATCTCGCTAGCGACCACCGGGGTCATCCGCAGCTCGGGGAAACCGCTGGCCGTGGTGCTCTATGGCCATGGCCCGGCCCTGGCCGCCATCAAGGAGCGGCTGTCGATCCCGATTTTCGACGGCCCCGAGGAGGCGCTGCTCGCCCTGCAGCGGCAGATGAGCTTTCACGCCCGCAAGGCAGCGGGCCTTTTTCGACCGGACCCCGCCGCCGGGATCCAGCGCCAGGCAGCCCAAAACTGGCTGGCCGACCGCAGCGGCGTCATCGGCGAGGAGGCCTTCGAGCTCCTGACCCTGTACGGTCTTCCCTGTCCACCCTCGGAGGTGGCCGGATCGGCGGAGGAGACCGGCCGGATTGCGGAACGGATCGGCTATCCGGCAGTGCTCAAGGTGGTTTCGCCGGAGGCGGTCCACAAAACCGAGGCGGGCGGCGTCCTGACCGGGATCCAATCGCAAGCGGAAGCAATCCGGGGCTTTGAGCGGATCAAAGCCAACCTGGAACGCCATCGACCCGGCGCCCGAATGGACGGCGTCCGGGTGATGGCTATGGCGGCCGACGGCTACGATCTGTTCATCGGCGGCATTCGGGATCCCGCCTTCGGGCCAGTGGTTTTTTTCGGTTACGGCGGCATCTATGTCGAAGTGTTCAAGGATGTGGAGCGGGCGCTCTGCCCCTCGTCGGCGGAAGAAATTCTGGAGAAACTGGAACGGCTCCAATCCTGGCGGATGCTGACGGGACTGCGGGGCCGCGCCCCCATCGACCCCGCCCCCCTGGTCCGGTCCATCGTGAACATCGCGCAACTGCTGACCGACTTTCCGCAGATCGTCGAACTCGATATCAATCCGGTACGGATTTTTGGCCAAGGGTCGGTGCTGGCGCTGGACGCGAGGCTGCGGATCGACAACGGCCGGGGCTGCGGCGAGGGAGCTTGATGAAGGCCGGTACCCTGTTGGCGGCGCTCCTGCTGCTGGCCCCGTTCAGGGCGGCGGCCAACGACGGTTTCGGCGGCCTCACCGCCACCGGCCTGCAGTTCAGCCGGACCGCGGCGGTACGGATGGTGAGCGAAGACCTGTTCCTCAGCCCCGACCAGGTGCGGGTGCGTTCGCTCTTCCGTAACGACTCCAACGAGGAGGTCAGGGGCGAGGTGATCTTTCCCCTGCCGCCCATTGCCCTGGCCGACCTCCAGGAATCCGCCTTTGCCCTGGCCGAGAACAAGCTGCGGCGGCAAAACATGGTCGATTTTGTCGCCCTGGTCGACGGCCGCGGGATCGCGGTGGCAATTGACCGGATTGCGGTGGTCGAACCACCGTACGACGAAGCCCGCCGGCCCTCGGCAGCCTACGACGCCCCGGGCGAAGACGTCACCGCCCTGCTGAAAAGTTTGGGCATCCCCCTGTCGCTGGAGATCGACCAGGTGACCCTGGCCCTGGCCCGACTGCCCCCAGCGGCCCAGGCGAGGCTCAAGGCCCGGGGGCTGGCCGCTTTCCACGGGCCGGAACCACCCACCCCGGCCTGGTCGATCATCGAACGCTATTACTGGAACCAGACCTTTGCCCCCGGCAAACAGGTGACCATCGAGCACCGTTACCGCCCGGCTCCGCCCGGCGGCATCTTTGTCTGGCCGGCCCAGGCGGCGGAACTTGCCCCCTACCAGCACCAGCTGATCGACACCTATTGCATCGATGCCCCCACCCAACGGGCCCTCGGCCGGCTGCTGCACCCGCCGACCAAGGCTGAATATCCTGGAACCGGCAACGCCGTCCTGCTTGATTATGTCCTCACCACCGCCAACACCTGGAAGGGGCCGGTCAACCGGTTTCACCTCACCATCGACAAAGGCCGTGCTGGTAAGGGAGCATCCGACAGTTATGCACATCACTTGATCCTTTTGAGCGCAACAGCGCTATGCTGTGGCTGTTTTCGGTTAACAGCCTCATGCATCTCAAAAACATCGTCGAATTTT
>CAIMMA010000655.1 GCA_903842475.1 uncultured bacterium | reverse complement strand
GGGGAGGGCGTGTAAACTATGGCAACCCAACAAGGAACAGGATTTACGTATGAATGACCCGGCAGAGGATAGATCAGAAGCAAGTATGCAGAAGGCGCGTCAGGCGATGGTGGACCAGATCCAGCGTTATGGCGTGACGGATGAGCGTGTGCTCGTGGCCATGCGAAAAGTTAGACGCGAGGTTTTTTTCCCGGACACCGAGATGGCGCTGCCCATGGTCGCCTACGGTGATTTTCCTTTTCCCATCGGTTGGCGGGCGACCATCTCGCAACCCTATATTGTGGCCTACATGACTGCGCGGCTGGCGCTTCGCCCGGGGGAGCGCGTGCTGGAAATCGGTACGGGGTCGGGTTATCAGGCGGCTGTGCTGGCGGCCATGGGTGTGCAGGTCTGGTCGCTGGAGGTGGTTCCTGAACTAGCTGCCCATGCCCAGCGCGTGTGTGCGGCTGAGGGTTTTGAAGGGGTGAATGTGAGGTGTGCAACAGGCGTGGAGGGCTGGAAGGACGCTGCGCCGTTCGATGCGATCTTGGTGACGTGTGCGGCTGCCACGGTGCCCGATGAATTGGTTTATCAGTTGGTCGTCGGCGGACGCATGATCATTCCGGTCGGCCCCCCCATGGAAGCGCAGAAGCTGGTGATGGTCAGGCGGCAAGAGAATAAGATCACCTGCGAGGACGACCTTGCTGTGCGGTTCGTCTCTATGGTATGAGGGATGACCGGTGCGCCAGGATATGTGGAAATGGATTGAGAGGGGAAAATGACTAAAAAATCCCGAAATATTCTAATTCTTGTTTTTGGCTTACCGATGATCGGCATAGGCATTTTTTCTGCTATGGTGGTATTAAACGTTTTTAACAGGATTCAAATCGCTCGCGCAGTAGCCACGCAAAAAGGCATAGAAGAAATTCGGAAGGCGGCCACGATTTATCAGATGCAGCATGCTGGTAGATTGCCTGACTCGATCGCGGATTTGACAAAGGAGAGCGATAACGGTTATCAGAGCCCTTTGCTTAAATCGCATTACAATACTGATTCGTGGGGAACACCTTATCAATTTAAAAGGAACGGGAGAAAGGTTGCCATTACCTCGGCTGGCCGGGATAAAAAATTCGGCACCAAGGATGATGTTACAAACCTGGGAGAGCCATGAACTATACCGAGCGTCTGTTTCGTCCGCCGGCTGAGGCGGAGAGTCTGATCTTCCAGGTGGCACTGGGGTGTCCGCATAACACCTGCCGCTTCTGCGCGATGTACAAGGGGGTGCCGTATCGGGTCATTGGCGAGGAGGAGGTTTTTTCGACCTTTGAGCATGCGGCTCGTCGATATCCAGAGACGCGGCGCATCTTTTTGGCGGACGGGGATGTGATGGTGCTCTCCTTTGAGCGGCTACGCCGGATGTTGGAGGAGCTCAACCGGCTTTTCCCGTCGTTGGCCCGGGTGAACCTCTATGCGAATGGTTCGTCAATCCTGGCGAAAACGCCTGAGGAGCTGGCACAGTTGAGGCAACTCAAACTTCAGACGCTCTACGTGGGACTCGAGAGCGGCGACGAGGAACTTTTGAAGAAGGTTGATAAAGGTGAGACTGCGGAGGGGATGTGTGAAGCGGTTCAGCGGGCTCAGGCTGCTGGGCTGAAATGTTCGGTGATGGTGTTGCTGGGGCTTGGTGCCCGCGGAGGATCGCAACAGCATGCTGAGGCTACGGCACGGGTTCTCAACCGGATGCAACCTAAGTTGCTCTCTGCCCTCCGCTTTGTCGAGGTTTCGGGTTGCTCGATGTTCCCGGGCTATCAGACAGTCACGGAATACGAGGCGATTAGCGAATTGATCGCAATGTTGCGCGGCTTGGAGTTGGAGCAGACGGTCTTTCGGGCCAACCACACCTCAAACCCGGTGCCTTTGGAGGGGCGTTTGCCGAAAGACCG
>CAIMMA010000654.1 GCA_903842475.1 uncultured bacterium | reverse complement strand
CATGGGCCGGTACCGCCATATTTGATCCAGCCGTCCCGGTCGTAGCCTATCCAGCCCGGGACGTCCGCAAGAAGACCCGATGTATTGTCGGAGAAGTTGAACGTTCCTCCACCGGTTATCGCGGTGGCCGGTCCTACGCCACCCGTGTAGCCCGAGATGGTCCCGGTGATTGTGGTCTGGCCGGGTTTGTAGATCGTGTCGAAACCACCATTCGGTATGCACACCGATACGAAGTTTGCAGCAGGGGTCGTCACACTGAAGGGAAGTGATGCGTTGCCCTCTTGACCCAGGGCATTGCGCATCTTCACCGTGTAGGTGTAGCTCGTGCCAGGCTCCAGGCTCGTGGCCGTGTAGACAGGATTGGTTGTCCATCCGCTGTTCGCTCCCCCCGGATTGCCCGAGGTCTCAGCGAAGGAGTATTCGATCGGCTCAAAGTCGCCGCGGCCCGGGGTCGCCCTCATGACGATATCCAGCATGCCACTGTTCGACGGAGGCGAGGCAAACGTTGCCGGATCCGGCCCGGGGACGGCTACCTTCTCCTTGAGATTCGTCAGGTTCACGATGGCGCTCACGATGCGCGGCTTATGGCCCTCTTCATAGTCCTTGCCCTTAAGTCGCTTGATGATTTCCGGACGGTAAACCGTAAAGAGGATCTCCTCGAGCTCCTTGCGTTGCTTGGCATCCAGTTTTTCCAGAACAGGGGAAAATCCGCCTGGATCTGCCACGATGCCGACGAGATCACCGGTTCTCAAGTCTCTGAATCGCAGTTGCAGGGCAGTTGCGAGTGCCACGGCAAGGGTTGGGTCGTTCTGCATGCAAACCTTCAGGGTTTCTATGACGTTGTGAGTCCCCTCGGGAGCATGGTCACCGCCCTTGATCTCGCCCGTGTCCACGCCTTTCCGGAGCTCTGCCAGGATGAGTTTGCCCGCGTCGCTTTCCGGCTTCTTCTCCTGAAGGACCCTGTTGAGGTACTGCATCATCCACTCACGGGGCATGGTGTGGTATTCGCTGGTCGCCATCTCCAGGAGTGTCGGAAGGATTTTGACGTATAGCGCATCATCTTTTTGAAGTCCTGAGAGCGCCGCGAAGGCCGCCTCGCGCAGCCACCAGTCCGAGTGCTTGATCCATGGCTTGATGAGCGGCAGGCGTGCCTGGATTTCATTTGCCGGAGCGAACTTGAGCGCCGACAGCGCACCGTTGACCACCCACCACGACTCCTTGGGATCGGAAAGCATCTTCGTGATGCTTTCCAGCATCGCAGGGGTGAACTTTTCCGTGGGGATGCCGTTATTTCCGATGCCAAACCAGTAGTTCCAGTCGATCATGCCGTCCAGCGCGGCGCGACGCACGCGCGGGTCGGGGTCTTGCAGGAGTTTTTCGAGTTCATCGTAGGCACCGGTTGCGCGGAGAGTCTTGCCCGCTTGGGTGCGGATTATGTATTGCCGGTGATAGACGTTCTTGATAATCACTTCACGGGGCAAGGTTTGGATGTCCTTCTCCGGTTGGTCATACGCGTTGCCCAAAGCGAAATAGGGAACATGGACGGGTTCCTCCGGGCCGTATTCCAAGTATTTAGGGTTATGTTCGAGTGAGAGGAATACCAGGTCGGCCTCGGTGCCCCAAAGCTTTGCGGGCAGTGTGTATTTTTTGGAGAACTTCGTTTTCGGCGCACCGGTGATGCGCAGCTTGCGCAAGGGCGAGGTGTAGGACAGCCCCATGCCTGGACCGGAGTGGCCGACTGGGCTGTTATGCAAAAAAGACAATGTCGCGATGCCGATGCTGCCGCCCGGTTCACGGCTCAGATCGTGCCACCAGGTGAGGCGGTCCATCGACTCACGGAAAAGGGCGGGCTTCTCCTTCATCAAATAGGAGATGGTGATGCCGCGCCAGATGCCGTCGCCGCGCCCCTCGTCGGCATGGCCCAACACCATCGTCGAGTAGCTGTCGATCATCCCCAAGGTCAGTTGTTTGCTGGCTTTCTCGTAGATGGAGGTATCACCGCTGGCACCTTCGGCGATCAGCATGGCGGCGGCGACCATGCCGTCCTTGCCGTTGGATCCGAGTCCGCCTTCACCCCGGTGATCACCGTAAGGGACCGAGCCATGACCTGCGAAGCGATAGAAAAACAGGAGTGATCCGAGCAAGGTCTTTTCATCGACCTTCACGCCGCATTCCTTGCCCAGGAGCAGCGTGGTGAGCACCTGCGCGCCGGCCGGGTTCATCAGGCCACCCGCCACATATGCCGGCCAGACTCCGCGGCCCCAGTGGGTCCAGCCGCAGCCGAACATCTGGCGCTCCTTCGCATTGTCACAGTAATATTGCATGATGGGCAATACCGACTTGTCCCCGGTACGCAGGTAGTATTCACCGCAGGCAATCCCGTTGTAACCATTGTTCCAGGTCATCTCGCCGATGGCTTTCACATCCTTCGGAAAGGCATCGAAATAGGCTTTCACCCGGGGCAGATATTTGTCATCGCCGGTGGAAAGCAGGAACAGGCAGCCGAGGGCGCCCGGAATGCCGCTCGAGTTGAATTTCTGCGGATCGGCATAAAAGGCGGCGGCCTCGTCGATGATGCGTTTTGACTTTTTGCAATTCAACGGCCAGGTCTTGCTGTAGGCACCCAGCACGGGAATCGTGACGGTTTCCTTGCGCTGGGTCTTGCCGTCGGCGGAGGTCACATCGAAAACCATTTTGCCATCGGTGGCCTCGGCCTTAGTGAGGGCGTTGCCCATGGCGACGAACGGGTTGAGCCCTTTCAGTGCGGTCCCATTGATTCCGGTGAGGATCTCGTCCTTGGCGAACTTCCCTTCGGACAGCGAGCCGGGCATCATTGTCTCGACCTTGAGGACCACGCCCGGATAGACCTTTGCCTTGAGCCCGGTGGCGCCGATGATGCCGAAAAACCTCTCGCCGGCCGGATCCGGACGTAACTTGTATATGCGTTCTTCGGTGTAGTAGTCCGCAGGTTTCGGCTGATCATCCGCGCACAAAGTCCCGGCCATACACCACATCACCCCCGCGACTCCGACAACTACCCCTGCAAATTTCGCACGTATCATTCTTGTTCCTTTCATAACGCTTGTCCCTTAACTATTACTTGAAGAGTTTTTCAACTAATTAAACTAATTTCAAATACTGCTTTGCGAGCAACACCTTGCCCTATTCTCAATTCGTTCAATTCGTTTAATTCGTTGATAAAAAAGCTACCTTGGCACTGACCACTGATCACAGATTACTGACCGCTTCCCCTGCTCGCCTATTTCTGTAACTTCACACTGGCCTCTGCGAACGCCTTGCCCATCTGGGCAAATATCTTCGCACTGCCAAAATAGTGGTAACCGCAATTGGAAGCGCCTTTGAGGGCCTCCCTGTCTTTGGGCGAAAAGACT
>CAIMMA010000653.1 GCA_903842475.1 uncultured bacterium | reverse complement strand
CCAGCAAGAGCGCCAAAAAAGCCTTTACGGAAGTAGAGAATGGCGTGCACCAGTTCACCGGCAAAACACTTCCGGAAACCGAGCAGTTGTTGGCGGAATTAAACGCCCTGTTAGTCTCCCTGCGACGTTTGAGCGAGCAAATTGAACGCAATCCCAGCAGTTTGCTGCGCGGTCGCCAACCAGTTCTTTTGGGACCAGGAGAAAAAGTATCGCCATGATCAATACCCCGGGCCAACCTGCATGCTGGAATGCGAGCGTCATGTTCCTCGTCGCCGCCCTCCTGTGCGGCTGCTCAGCGCTCCTTCCGGTCAAAGCACCGCCGCTCACCTTATTTTCATTCGATAGTCCGCAGCCGATGATTCAGGCGGCAGCAACGCCATCGGCAAAAGAGACGGCGCCGACGCTGATCGTCAGTATCCCACGAGCCGCAGCTGGTTTTGATAGCCAGCGGATGATTTATGTCCGCCAAGCCAATACGTTCGAATATTTCAGCCAGGCTCAATGGGTCGATACACCGGCAAACATGCTGTCGCCCTTGCTAGTGACCGCATTGGAGCGCAGTGGTCAATTCAGCGCTGTCATGCAGTCGCCCACCAGTGCGGACAGCCGACTGCGTCTGGATGTCGAGATCGTGCGGCTACAGCAGGAATTTCTGAAGACGCCAAGCCAGGCCCATTTCACCTTACGGGCGCACCTGCTTGACACCGCGACGCGAGAGGTTGTCGCCTGGCGGGAGTTTGATGCCATCGTGCCTTCGTCGAATGAAGATTCCTATGGCGGCGTGCTCGCTGCCAATAAAGCGATACGGATTGTCATCGAAGAACTTGTCCTCTTTTGTGGGCAAACAGCCGGTAAGGCACCCAAGAAGGTGGCGTCGGAGATGCGGTCAAGCCGACGCTGAAAAAAAATCCGAGAAAGTGGGCTCAACCAAGACCGGGTTGCTGAACGCCAAGTGCTTATCAGCCGCAGGCAGCATAAAATCAGTAAAAATCCACTGTACGCGGCAGATCCTTGTTCAAACATGCGGAGCAACCCCTCTCTTGTCTCTGCGCAATGGACGTTTGACCATGGTAAGCCACAGAGATGGCTTGATGCCCACAAGCTCTCCGAGCAAAAAGGAAAATATGAAGAGTAACACTGAAGATGCATTGAGCCATTTGTATACGCCCAATCCATGCGCAACAAATTACACGCAAAAACTACCGCACCTGATCCAACTGCTACGACGGAGAGCCCAGGAACAGGGAGAAAAAAATCTCTACACCTATCTCAACGATGGGGAAACCCAGGAGACCAGGCAGACCTATGGCGAGTTGGAGCAGAGGGCGCTGGCCATTGCCGCTTATCTTCAAGCGCACCTCGCTCCGGGTTCGACCGTCCTCTTGCTCTACCCGCCGGGCATCGAGTTCCCTGCGGCATTCTTTGGCTGCCTGTGTGCGGGCATGGTGGCCGTACCAGCAAACCTCCCCTACTCCAACCGGTTCCTGGCAAGCCTGGGAGCAACGATATCCGACGCAGGCCCGACCATCGCCCTCTCCACGACAGCCACGCTCGAGGAGTATAGACCCCAAATAGAGCGGACTCCAGCGCTGGTGCATCTCAAGTGGATAGCAACCGATACTATTCCCGACCACCTAGCCCATGATTGGCGGGAACCTTCCATTGGCCCTGACAGCCTCGCTGTCCTCCAATACACCTCCGGTTCCACCGGAAGCCCCAAGGGCATAATGATCAGCCATGGAAATTTGCTCCATAATTCAGCCGTCATCCACTCTGTCTTTGGACATTCGCCGACTATGCGTGGCGTAATCTGGTTACCGCCGTTTCACGACATGGGCCTGGTCGGAGGGATCATCCAGCCCGTTTACGCAGGTGGAGATGCGATCCTGATGTCGCCTGTGCACTTCATCCAGAAACCACTCCGCTGGCTCACGGCCATCTCACGCCATAGCGCCACCACAAGCGGGGGCCCGAATTTTGCCTACGACCTTTGTGTTCAAAAAATAACACCAGAGCAAAAGTCAGCACTTGATCTGAGCAGCTGGGATGTCGCTTTCAACGGGGCCGAACCTGTCAGGTAGGAGACACTCCAACGATTCACCGCGGCTTTCCAATCCTGCGGCTTTCGCCAAAAAGCGTTTCTGCCCTGTTATGGGCTTTCGGAAATAACCCTGCTTGCGACCGGATGCAATAAGAGCTCCGAACCGACCTTCCTGCAGGTGGCCCCGAATGAGTTGAAAACCGGCCGTTTTGCCCTGGCAGCAGAAGACAAGAATCACGATTTCAAACTGGTTGGCAATGGGGCCGTGCCTGCGGGGCATCTGATTGTAATCGTCGATCCGGAACAGCGAACTCGCTGCAAGCAGAATATGATCGGCGAAATATGGATCAAAGGGCCAAGCGTGGCCCAGGGATATTGGAACCGACCCCAGGAGACGGTGCAGAACTTTCAGGCAAGGCTTGCCGAAACAGACGAAGGACCCTTTCTGCGTACGGGAGATCTGGGGTTGCTCAAGGCCGGCCAGCTCTTTGTCACCGGCCGACTGAAGGATCTCATTATTATTCGGGGCCTCAATTATTATCCTCAAGATATTGAAAGGACGGTAGAACGGAGCCATGAGGCCTTGCGGGCAGGCGGCGGAGCGGCGTTTGCCGTTGAAGGGGAGGATGACGAGCGACTTGTGGTTGTGCAGGAGGTCGAGCGGCGATACATCAGAAAACTTGACGTCGCAGCGGTCATTGGTGCCATTCGCGAAAGTGTGTCGCGGGAGCATGGCATCCGGGTCTACTCGATCGTGCTCATCAAGACCTCCAGCCTTCCTAAAACGACCAGCGGCAAGGTCCAGCGCCATCTTTGCCGTGAACATTTTATCCAGGGCCGCTTGAATGTCATCGCCGAATGTTTGAGAGTTTCCCAAGAAGTGACCCCAATAATTACCCTCCAGGAGCGAAAAGAATGCCGACCGGACCTCTTGCCAGCGGACATGTCGTCGGCAAGCCTGCCCAAAGCCGACACACTCAGAACAAGCGCATTGGCCTCTGAAATTATGGAGCGAGAGGACGCATCGGAGTTCATCCGTGTCGCCCAATCTTCCATTGCCAAAATGGTGGCGGTTCTGCTGAAGATTTCGTTTTCCAAGGTGGAAGTGCACGATCCCTTGAACACCATGGGTATCGATTCTTTGATGGCAGTAGAATTGACGACAGCCATCGAGCAAGATTTAGAAATCGAGATTCCCGTCGAGGCGCTCTTTATGGGTGCGAGCATAGCTGACCTGACGGCTCATATTCTCTGGAAAAAAACCTCGGGAAGAGGGCTTGATACCCAAATGGGCCCTTTGGGAAAGGTGCTCTCCTCCGGTCGGCAGTCCGGGGAGCCGGTGGAAAGGATTTGTGCGCAGAAAAAAGTACGAGAAGTGCTGCCGGAATGCCTGCCCTTTGTGGACTACCCCGAATACCGGAACCTTCAGCAACTCCTGCTGGGAATAAAAGCTCAAGGTATCGACAACCCGTACTTCCGGGAGCACGAAGGTGTCCGTCTCGATGGAGCTGTTGCAGAAGATCAAAAGCAGGTCACCTTCTCCAGGTACAATTATCTGGGGATGTCCGGAGATCCGATCGTCTCTCAAGCCGCCAAAGACGCCATCGACCTGTACGGCACATCCGTTTCGGCCAGCCGTATTGCTTCAGGAGAGAGACCGCTGCATCGTCAAATTGAGCAAGAAATTGCCGGGTTGATCGGAACAGAAGATAGCCTGGTGTTTGTGAGCGGGCACGCCACCAATGTGACCACCATCGGCCATCTGTTCGGTAAACTCGATCTCATCGTCCATGATGCCTTGATTCACAATAGTGTGATCCAGGGATGCCAGCTCTCCCAAGCAACGCATCTTGCTTTTCCCCACAACAATTGGCAAGCCCTGGACACAATGCTCAGGGACTCGCGCCCCGCTTTCCGACGGGCCCTCATCATAATCGAAGGCGTCTACAGTATGGATGGCGACATCCCGGACCTGCCTGCCTTTATTAAGATCAAGAAGCGACATGGCGCGTTTCTCATGGTGGACGAGGCGCATTCCATTGGTGTCCTGGGTAAAACGGGCCGGGGGATTGGCGAGCACTTCGGCATCAATCCTGCGGAGGTGGAACTGTGGATGGGCACCCTGAGCAAATCCTTTGCCAGTTGCGGCGGTTACATTGCCGGTTCAGGAGCCCTCATCGAATACCTGAAATACACAGCGCCGGGCTTTGTCTATAGCGTGGGCATGAGTCCGCCGAATGCCGCAGCAGCGCTGGCCGCCATTCGATTACTCAGGAATGAACCCCAACGGGTGACACGTCTCCGTGAACTCTCCAAGCTCTTTCTTAAGCTCGCTCGGGAAAGAGGCCTGAATACCGGTGCCAGCAACCACTGCTCCCCGGTCATTCCGGTAATTGTCGGGGATTCCATCCAGGCGATACGGCTCTCTCAAGCCCTCCTCAGGCAAGGGGTCGATGCGCTGCCCATGATCTACCCCGCCGTTCCCGACAACTCTGCCCGTCTACGGTTTTTTGTCAACTGCACCCATACGCCCGAGCAAATTCGCTTTGCGCTGGATGTCGTCGCCCTGGAACTGGAAGCCCTGGTGATGTGCCGGCAGCAACCTACATGATTCATGATTGCTGCCCCGGTTATTTTCGCACGTGAATATTGCAACCTCCATGAGCTCTACGACGAGCCGCTTTTTTCTATAACGGCTGTTTCTCAAATTCCTTTGGACTCAAATATCCCAAAGAGGTATGACGACCCTGTTCCCAACTCTGCCCCCAAACCCATTTGGCATTTCCTTGCAAAACCCAAGAGGTGATCATGGCTACTCCTCCATTATCAAACGAAATCAATTTAGTCCTCGGAGGCGAGGCCGGTCAGGGATTACAGACCATCGGACTGGTTCTGGCCCGAACGTTCCTCTCCGCCGGACTTCATGTCATAGTGGTAAACGAATTTATGTCGCGCATCCGCGGCGGCAGCAACTCGGTCACCTTACGGGTTGGTACCAGTCCGGTGCGGGCTTTCAGTGACCGGGTTGATCTCTGTGTTATCCTCGACCATGACGCTTTGGCTCGCCTGCGCGGGCGTTGCGCAGGTGAAACGTTACTGATCGGTGATCCGAAGATCTTTGGGGATGCCGCCGGGATAACCGCTCTGCCGCTGCATGAGTTGAGCACACGAATCGGCGGCTCACTTTATGCCGGCAGTATTGTCTGCGGTTTTATCGTCCGATTGCTCGGTTGGAAGCTCGTACCGCTCGAGACGGCATTACGCCGGATTTTTAGCGAACATGACCTTTTAGAAAAAAATCTTGCAGCCGCACTGCTCGGGTGGGATTCCGGAGCGGAACTGAACGGGCACTTTCCGTTACCCCTCGGGGAAACCAAGCCAGACCGCCTGCTCTTTGACGGTTCACAAGCCATCGCCCTCGGCGCACTTGCCGGCGGCTGCAACTTTATCGCTTCCTACCCGATGTCTCCTGCCACCGGAGTGTTAATGCACCTTGCCAAACAGGCGCACGATCACGGCGTGATCGTTGAGCAGGCTGAAGATGAGATCAGCGCGATTAATATGGGTCTTGGCGCTTGGTACGCCGGAGCCCGTGCGTTGGTCAGCACTTCCGGCGGCGGTTTTGACCTGATGGCCGAGGGGCTAAGCCTTTGCGGCGCGATCGAATCGCCGCTCGTTATCCACCTAGGCCAGCGCCCCGGTCCGGGAACCGGCCTGCCGACCCGCACCGAACAGGGAGATCTGGAGATCGCCCGCTACTCTGGGCACGGAGAATTCCCCCGCGCCATCATCGCCCCCAGCACCCCCGAAGAGGCTTTTGCCTGCGCTGCCCATGCCTTTACCATGGCCGATGCCAGCCAGTCGCCGGTAATTATCCTTACAGACCAATACCTGCTCGACACCCTCTGTGACCTTGAGCCTTTTATCCTGCCCAGCACAGTTCCAGTGTCGCGGATTATCACGACTTCAGCCGGTTATCAACGTTATGCCCCCGGTCCTGATGGTGTCTCGCCCCGTGGGATACCGGGGCTGGGGAACGGGCGTGTTTGTGTCGACAGCGACGAGCATGACGCCAAAGGACGAATTACCGAGGACTTTGAAACGCGAACTTCCATGGTCGACAAGCGCCTTGCCAAACTGAGATTACTACGGGAAGATTTTGCCCTGCCGCCACACCTCCATGGCCCTACTGACTACCGCAAGTTGATTGTCGGCTGGGGATCGACCTCGCCGACGGTCATTGAGGCACTGGCATTGGTCCGACCAGAGCTGACTGCCTATCTCCATTGCGTGCAACTTTATCCGCTGTCAGCAGCATTGATAGAATTTTTAAGCCGTGCCGAGCGAATTATCGTTATTGAGAACAACGCCACCGGTCAGTTTGCCCGCCTCCTTCGCGCTGAAACCAGTTGTTTAATCGCCGATGAATGGCACAAATATAACGGGTTGGCCTTCAGTGTTGAAGAGATAGCAGCCTTGCTGCGCAAAGAGGTGAAGCTATGAGCGATAATCCCTGGACCTGTACCGATTGTGATGTTGCCTGGTGCCCCGGTTGCGGCAATTATGGTATCCTCAAACTGGTCAGCGAGGCACTAGCGGAGTTGCAACTCGACCCACAGCAGACCGTCCTGGTTTCAGGAATTGGTCAAGCCGCGAAACTGCCGCAGTATCTCAACGTCCATTATTTCAATGGACTGCACGGCCGTGCCCTTCCACCGGCCACGGCAATTAAGGCCAGTAATCGCCAACTGACGGTGATCGCCGAGAGTGGCGACGGTGACATGTATGGTGAGGGGGGCAATCACTTCCTCCACTGCATCCGTCGTAACCCTGATATAACCAACATCGTGCACAACAACATGGTCTATGGCCTGACGAAGGGACAAGCCTCGCCGACCAGCCAGCGTGGCTTCATTACCCCACTGCAACTTAACGGGGTGAGCCTCGAACCATTCAACCCTCTAGCCGTCGCTCTGGCCCTCAACGCCTCTTTCGTCGCTCGCGCATATGTAGGAAATGCCGAAGAGACTCGCGACATT
>CAIMMA010000652.1 GCA_903842475.1 uncultured bacterium | reverse complement strand
GGGAGACGAACTGAAAGAAACCTACAAACGCATATCCAAACGACTCTCAGAATAAGAAAGCGAACAAAATATTGCCAACCCTGAACCTCCCCCTTAACAGGTGAGGTTCAGGCCCACCTTTAGACAGCGGCACCAGGCGTTCCACAAATGCCACTTTCGCGACGATACCTTTGCGGCATGTTATTTGCGTCCGGCTTTCCATTATCGGCGACGAATAATTCCTCGGCCTGAAAAATGGCCTCATCTTCGGTTCCAGCACGGACGGGAGTCTATGCTTCCCGCCTACAGCCGGCTTTGGTTCATCGTTGCCCCCTGCTTCTTTCGACTTACACGAGCTGCCGGGCGAGCATATTTACATTCAAAAGCAGATGGGCTAGGATGCGCAGGCATCGCAACCAGAACTTTTTAAGGACAAATAGTATGAATGTACGTTTACCGGCCGAGTGGGAAGAACAGGACGGTGTGCTGTTGGCTTGGCCGCATGCGGACAGCGATTGGCGCGAGACGATGGCGGTCGTTGAACCGGTTTTCGTCAACCTCGCCCGGGAAATTAGCCGGTTCGAACGTGTGCTGATCGTTGCCCCCGAGATTGAAACGGTACGGGAACAACTGCGCCGGGGCGGAGTGAACCTGCAGCGCGTCACCCTGCTGCAAATGCCGACCAACGACACCTGGACCCGGGACTTTGGTCCACTCACGATATTCGAGGCCGGCCTGCCGGTGCTGCTCGACTTCGGTTTCAACGCCTGGGGCCTGAAATTCGCCGCCCATTTCGACAATCTCATGACCCGCACCCTGGCTCGGGCCGGGGTATTTGGCAGGCGTGAAGTCCGTATTCCCGGTGTGATTCTTGAGGGCGGCAGCATCGAAAGCGACGGTGCCGGCACGCTGCTAACCACCAGTGAATGCCTGCTCAACCCTAACCGCAACCCCCATCTCGACCGCCCAGGCATCGAAAAAACCCTCGGCGGCCTGTTCGGTGTTTCCCGTTTCTTGTGGTTGGAAAACGGCTCCCTGGCAGGAGACGACACCGACGCCCACATTGACACCTTGGCCCGTTTCTGCCCGGGCAACACTATCGTCTACGTCAAATGCGACGATCCTGAAGACGAGCACCATGATGCTCTGGCGGCGATGGAAGCTGAATTGCAGGCCTTCCGCACCGTCGATGGCAACCCGTATCGATTACTTCCTCTTCCTTGGCCGCAGCCCTGTTTTGATGAAAATGGCCAGCGAATGCCGGCCACCTACGCTAATTTTTTAATCATCAACGGAGCCGTGCTGGTTCCTACCTACCGAAATGAACAAGACGCCGCAGCCCTGGAAATGCTTGCCCGGGTTTTCCCTGGGCGCAGCATTATCGGCATTGACTGCCTGCCGTTGCTGCCGCAGCATGGTTCACTGCATTGCGTCACGCTACAGATTCCCGCAGGAGTGCTGGCATGAACATTGTGAAAGTTGGACTGGTGCAGCAACGCTGCAGTGATAACCGGCAGGACAATATCGATACAAGCATCCAAGGCATCCGCGAAGCCGCGGCAGGGGGCGCCCAACTGGCAGTGCTGCAGGAATTGCACTGCGGCCGCTATTTTTGTCAGGCCGAGGACACGGCCTGTTTCGATCTGGCCGAACCGATCCCCGGACCAGCTACCGAGGTCTTCGGCGCCCTGGCCAGCGAACTTGGCATCGTGATCGTCACCTCGCTCTTTGAGAAACGGGCGCCGGGGTTGTATCACAACACCGCCGTGGTCCTGGAAGCAGATGGGAGCATTGCCGGCACGTACCGCAAAATGCATATCCCGGATGACCCAGGTTATTACGAAAAATTTTTCTTCACCCCCGGCGACCTTGGCTTTACCCCGATCCATACCTCGGTAGGTCGACTCGGCGTGCTGATCTGCTGGGATCAGTGGTATCCGGAGGCAGCCCGATTGATGGCCATGGCCGGTGCCGAAATGCTCATCTATCCCACCGCCATCGGCTACGATCCCGGTGATGTCACGGCGGAGCAAACCAGGCAGCGCGAGGCATGGGTTACCATCCAGCGCAGCCATGCCATCGCCAACGGCATCCCGGTGCTCAGCGTCAACCGGGTCGGCTTCGAGGCAGATCCTTCAGGGATCGGGGCCGGAGCCCAATTCTGGGGGAACAGTTTTGTGGCCGGCTGCCAGGGCGAACTGCTCGCCGTGGCCGACAACGACCAAGAGCAAGTCCTGATCGTCGACCTCGACCGCCAGCGCAGTGAGCAGGTACGCCGCATCTGGCCCTATTTCCGCGATCGACGGATCGATGCGTATGGCGATTTGCTTCGACGCTATCGAGATTAAACCGACCTTCCTGCAGCACCTTGGCATTTGGGGGTGCAAAACGAAAAAAAGCCACCTAGCTAATGCTGCGCTAAGTGGCTTATATTTTTGGTGAACGAGGCGGGATTCGAACCCGCGACCCTTGGCTTCGGAGGCCAATACTCTATCCAGCTGAGCTACCCGTCCGTAAATTTATTTTGCGGACTTTTCTTACCATACT
Source organism: uncultured bacterium (assembly GCA_903842475.1). Classification (GTDB taxonomy): domain Bacteria; phylum Desulfobacterota; class Desulfobulbia; order Desulfobulbales; family Desulfobulbaceae; genus Desulfobulbus. Next base: position 194 of record CAIMMA010000652.1, on the reverse strand, counting down.
ATCATAGCGGTTCCTAGCCTAAAATACCCTTGCCGGTCCGTCTGCCTGTAATAGGCATGCTTCCCCCGCTTTTCCCTGCTTACCATACAGATACCCCACTCAATCAGCCGCTGTCTTTTTTTGAGCAGTGATGCTATTGATCTGCAATCCCGAATCCCAAAGGGCCTCGATAAGAGCATCTATCTTCTCCCCCT
>CAIMMA010000651.1 GCA_903842475.1 uncultured bacterium | reverse complement strand
TGGGGATCTCTATCCACAGCCCCTCGGTCTCGAACACTGTAGGAGGCAGATTCAGGGGACAGGTTGCGATCACTTTGTGGCCGCTGACCAGGCGCTGCTGATAGCCAGTGACCTGATCGGTGACCTTTATCCGACCGAGTGAAATCCGGTAGCCGAAAGCCTGCCGCGCCACCACCTTTGTCACTTTGAGAATCGCTGTTTCCTTCGTCCCGATGGTCTGTGTGAAGTAGTTGACGTTCTTGCGTGCTGCTGTCACATCATGGCCTTCCAAATCGAGATAGGTGACCAGGTAGGTTTCACCCCGGTGCAGATAGATCGCACCGGGATGACATTCGTTCAAACAGCGCCCCCCGTCAATGCGGCCCAGTTCTCGGCCCTCGTCGCCGGCTTTGCGAATGACGAACGAACGACCACTGCCCCGGAGATCAACTCCCCGGTGCGGATATTTGCGACCGGTGTACCAAGTGTGGCCATCAGAACCCAGGAGAAGCTCGGCCTCCTCCACCAGTTCGGCCTCCGCAGCCTTGGCCGCATCCGTGGCGACAATCGACTCATTAGCCTTGATAGGAAACTCGGCGGCAGCACAAAGTAGATGCTGCTTGGCAATCACAGGATTGTCGGGGTTAAGTACTGCCGACTCCACTCCCCGGTCAAAGAAATCGCGGGGATGGCGCAAGAAATACTGATCCAGGGCATCCTCCTGCCCTACCATCACGATGAGTGAATCCTGCTGCCGTCGTCCTACCCGGCCGCCGCGCTGCCACGTGGCCATTATCATTCCTGGATATTGTTTACTCTAACTCCTTACTTGTGTTACGTCGTCTCTGATGAGAGAATGGTATGATGAACAGATGAAAATGAGGCGCATTGGTCGCTGTACAGGAGTTTTTCTATGAAATTGATGGGACATGCGTTTGGTTTCTTGGCGACCGTAGGCTTCGGCATACTATTGCTGACGCCGCTCCCCATGGCCCTGGCCGAGACTTTGGCTGACATTGACCAGGATATCCAATCCAACAAAACCTTCAGGACCGAGAGAGGCGACCTGGATGCGTACAATATTTATGAGGGGGTCACCGACGATCGTTTAGACCGTAAAATCACCTTGCTTCAGGAAGCGGGCATAAATCCCAGATTTTATCAAACAGGTGCTGGAGTTACGGACTACACCAATTTTTATTCCTTCACCGGCCTGGCCGGGGTTACGGATACCAAACTCGATCTGGTGACGACTAATTCCATTCTTCGTTTATACCGACGTGGCAGCAGTGGATATCAGGAGGCCTCGGGCTACCTGGGCAGTTGGTGGGGTGATCAGTATCACGGCATCCGGGAGAGCCGCGACCAGCAGGCTATTTTGGCTGCCTGGGGCAGCGATTTGCAACGAATTTACGTGATCGATGTGCCGGCAGGCAAGACTCTGGTGGGCGGACTTGCCGCACCGATGGAAAGGGATGGGGAATACCGGAGCGGCGGAGCGTATCAGTACTATTACCGCGGCGCTTTAAGCAGTTGGCTGGTATATGCGCTTTACGCTCCCGACTATTTGAAAAGTTATTCCGGGGCGGTTACGGGAGCGCAGAAAGCCGGCCGCAGTCTCGCCACCGATTTAGGTCTGCACCTGGAACAGACTCGACATGGTGCCGTCAACGACCCCGACTCAGGCGCCGCGCAGACGGTGGACCGGTATGGAGAATTCTGGATGCGCGGTTTCGGCAGTGATCTTGACTACAATGAAATTGACAGAAGTTCCGTCAATACCCAGACAGGTGGCGTGAGCATCGGGTGGCAACGAATGATCACCGGACAAAACTCTGCCGATCAATCGAGATCGTATTGGGGACTTATGCTGGGACAGAGTACCAACGAACAACAATATGAAATCAGCAACGTGGAGAACAGTGCAAGGGCTACGGTCGGCGGGATGTATGCCTTGTATATTGATAGCCCTGAAAGTCCCCGCTCCTGGTACGGCAATTGTTCCTTGCTTTATGGCGGCCTGAGCCTCCATAATACGGTACCGGGCGAGCTGGGGTATGGACTCAGCCAGGACTATACTGGTGATATTATGGTTTTGACCGTTGAAAACGGTATTTCCTTCCGGCACAAAAACGGCTGGAGTATTGAACCGCAGCTACAGTTCTCCTATACTCGGATTGGCCAAAGCGATTTCAACGACAATCTGGGCGCCTTTGTATCATTACAGCAGGGAGACGCTCTCTGGGGACGTCTTGGCATGGAAGTAAGAAAGACTCTGAACAATACCGGCATGCTCCAATCCAGCTTTTGGACCAAGTTCAGCGCTGTCCGTGATTTCTCAGCCCGCAATGAGGTCAGCGTCGCCGGCGACTTGGCGGTGAGTGAATTGGAGAAGAACAGCTTTATGCTGGCCGTCGGTACGGATTTGAAAATCAACCAAAGATGGAGCCTGCACGGGCAGCTTGCAGAAGTTTTTGACGGTGAAAGAGGATTGCAAGGGAATCTGGCCTTGAAATATGCCTGGTGATGCTTGCTTATCCTCCGCGCGTGGCCTGGTGATCTGTAGCTGAAACGAGAAAGACCATTGTTCCAATATCCGGTAGGGAATTTGCCAAAATGATACAGGGCGTGTTGGGAATTTTTGTCTTGCTGACAACGGCATGGCTGCTGAGTGAAAACCGTCGCCTCCTCTTGTGGAGGCCGATTCTGGCGGGCCTGATCCTGCAGGTGGGATTAGCCCTGCTCATGCTCAAAGTACCGCTGTTCCGCCAGCTCTTTATTGGACTCAATGCCGTTGTACTTGCCTTCCAGGAGGCAACGCAAGCAGGCACCTCTTTTGTTTTCGGTTACCTGGGCGGCGGACCCTTGCCCTTTGCCGAGACCGTGCCGGGGGGATCGTTTTCCCTGGCTTTCCAGGCATTGCCGTTGGTCCTTGTTATTGGGGCTCTCACAGCCTTGCTGTATTACTGGCGTATTTTGCCGCTCGTGGTGCAGGCTTTTTCCTGGGTGCTGCGTAAGACCATGGGTATCGGTGGGGTGCTGGGGGTGGTCGCCTCCGGCTGCATCTTTCTGGGGATGATCGAAGCCCCCCTGCTGATCCGTCCGTATCTGCTTAAAATGACCCGGAGCGAACTCTTTGCCATGATGGTTACCGGGCTTTCCTGCATAGCCGGCACCATGCTGGTCCTCTATGCTACAGTCCTGCAAGGCATCATCCCCGATGCCTTCAGCCACATTTTGACGGCATCTATTATCCATGCGCCTGCCGCTCTGGTCCTGGCCTCGGTCATGGTTCCGGAAACGGCAACCCCAACCAGGGGAGATGAGATTGCATCCTCCGAGGCTTCCAGCTCCATGGACGCGTTGGCGAAAGGGACCTGGGATGGATTGCAGCTCCTGCTCAACATAGTGGCTCTGCTCATCGTTTTTGTCGCCCTGGTGAAACTGGTTAATATCGGCTTCGCGCAGCTGCCGCAGCTGCGAGGTGCGCCGCTCTCCCTGGAGCGAATTCTGGGAACGCTGATGGCGCCGGTAGCCTGGCTGATCGGTGTCCCGTGGGAAGAAGCCGGGACTGCGGGATCGCTCCTGGGTACCAAGGTCGTGCTCAACGAGCTTCTGGCCTATATCGAGCTGGCCAAACTCCCTCAGGCGGCGCTTGGGGAGAAGAGTCGCATCATCTTGACCTATGCGATGTGCAGTTTTGCCAATCTCGGCAGCCTGGGCATTCTCATCGGCGGGCTCGGTTCGCTCTGCCCTGAACGACGAGGCGAAATTGTGGGCATGGGGGTTAAAGCCTTGTTTGCCGGCGTGTTGGCCTCATTGATGACCGGGGCTCTTGTCGGGATGCTCTGATTTTTCACCTGTTCCCGCAGGTTCAATCCCTGGCGCCTCCGGTCTTGACCCCTCAATCTGTCCCGTCCCTTCTCCTCCCTGGCAGACATCGTTGGTACGACGGTTTTCTCATGATCAGATATCCACTTAATCTGGACAGTATTATCTGTTTTTGTGGATAAATTTCTCCTCGTAGACCTCGGCTGCAGGCGGGATGCCGTATTAACAGAGCAAAAAAATGTGGTAAGCAGGCAGCTCTGCTTGACCTGTCAACAAGGACTAAAAATTGCTTTTTTTGATAAAAATGGCACCGACAGCTTGCTATTCAATAAAATAATTCGATAATCAATACACAGGCCTATCACTGATGGCAGCACTCGACCCAGCCTCTTGCAAGAGGCCTGCTGACCAAAGGTTCCACAACAAGGGGAAAACATGCAAAGAATCAGGCTGTTTGCAGTGCTGGCCACCGTCGCTTTGTCGCTGGGTGCCTGCGCCTCCGAGCCAAGGGGTCGGGAAGTCGGGAACGGGGATACTCGGCAGGTGAAAAACGTCATTTTCCTGCTGAGTGACGGCACCGCCAACGAGGCCTGGCCCCTGGCGCGCTGGGTCAAAGGGGAAAGGCTCGCCTCCGATGATATCCTCAGCGGCGCCATCCGGACCTACGGCGCCGATTCGATCATCACCGACTCGGCGCCCGGTGCCACCAGTTATGCCACCGGCCAGAAAGGAACCGACAAGGGGATTGCCGTGTATCCCTGGCATGTGACCGTCGCCGGGGTTGCTTTCGATCCCAGCCTGCAATACGTGCCCCTGGCCACGGTGCTGGAAGGCGCGCGGCTGTCGGGCCGGGCCACCGGGATCGTGGCAACCTCCAGCGCCCAGCATGCCACTCCGGCCGACTTTACCGCCCATACTCACGACCGCGGCAAGTACACTGAAATCGGCGAGCAGCAGGTCTACCAGAACATCGACGTGGTGCTCGCCGGCGGAGAACAGTATCTGCTGCCCAAGGGCGTGGGTGCCGGTGTTCGCACGGACAATGAAAACCTGGTCGAGGTGCTCAAGGCCAAGGGGTATGCCTACGCGACCAACCGCGATCAAATGCTCGCGGCCTCGGGGCCGAAGCTCTTCGGTCTCTTTGCCCGGGACGCCATGGCCTACGATATCGACCGGGCCACCTTTGCACCCGGCGAGCCATCACTAGCGGAAATGACCGCCAAGGCCCTGGAAACCCTGGCGGCCAGCAGCAAGGGCCAAGACAAAGGGTTTTTCCTGTTTGTCGAGGGCTCCCAGGTCGATTGGGCCGCCCACGCCAACGATCCGGCCGGGGTGGTGAGCGAACTGCTCGCCTACGACCGTGCCGTCAAGACGGCGCTTGATTTCGCCAAGACCGACGGCAACACCCTGGTGATCGGCGTCGCCGATCATACCACCGGCGGTCTCTCCATTGGCCTCCGTGAGGATCCCCATTACTCGACCACGGATGATGATTTCGTGGTAGGGCCGATGCGCAAGGCCAAGCTGACCGGCGAGGGACTCGGCAAGCTCATCGCCAAGGACAACTCCGAAGCCAACATCAGGGCCGTCTTTGCCGATCAGTGGAGCATCACCGATCTGAGCGCCGATGAAATCGCCGCAATCCGAAACCCACCCCTGGGGGTGGCCCAGCAGCGAGTTTTGGCGCCCATGCTCTCCAAACGTGCCCGACTGGGCTGGACCACCAACGGCCATACCGGCGGCGACCCCTACCTGTTCTCGTACGGCCCCGGACGGATCAGCGGCCTCTGGGAAAATAGCGATATCGGCAAATATATCGCCCAGAAATTGGGCTTTTCCTTCCCGGATATCAACCAGCGCCTCTTTGTCGAGGCTTCGGCGGCTTTCCAGGCTGCCGGGTTTGCCATTGCCATCGACCGGACCGACCCAGCCAATCCGGTGCTGGCCGTCAGCAAGGGCAAAGCGACAGCCCGGTTGCCCCTGGCCAAAAACCTGGTGCTGGTGAACGGCAAAGCCATCGAGCTGGAAGGCCTTGTGGTTCTGGCCGAAAAGCTGGACAAGGTGTTCCTGCCCCGGCAGGCCGTCGAGATCGTGACAGCTGAG
>CAIMMA010000650.1 GCA_903842475.1 uncultured bacterium | reverse complement strand
TTTTCCCCCATCGCATTTCGCCTCGGTATGCATCAGGCGCAGGCCGGGGTATTGAACTTTCAAGGACTGAACCGGTTGCCCATCATAATATTGAATTCCAAGTCCAGCGCTCACGGCGCGAAACCCGTCATCCTTCATGCATTCTGTGGCCCAAAGCACGGTCGCTTTTTGGTTGGCCTTTTCACGAAACGTTCCGGGCCAGATCTCGGTGGGAATCTTCGAAGCTTGGAATTGAGGCGCAAGATAGCCGGTCACCAGCTTGACCATCTGGTCAGGCTTCATGACGCAGCCCGGATAGACGGGATTCATATCCACTTCGTTTTGTGGGCATAACCGTTCAATGGGGATTCCTTTGGCGCGGTAGCCTTGTATATACCGTTCCAAATACAGTGCGTAGGCCGCATAAACCCGCCCCTCGTCGCGCAGCCGGCTCTTTTCACCACCGCCGTCCATCTTCCCTGACTCTTTCATCCAGCCGGGAGGACTCCAGGGGGACGCGAAGAGCGACATGGCAGGGTTGATTTTGAGAGCAGCCTGAACCGCGGGGATGATCGATTTCTCATCTCGGGCCAGGCTGAAATCCTTCAACTCATAATCTTCGGGCGTTTCGGCATAACTATAAGCGCTCGTCGCAAAATCGCTGGAACCCACCGGCAATCGGCAGAATGATAATCCGGCTCCCCCCTTCACATCGAAGAGGTTTTTCAGCAAGTCATCGCGGCTCTCCGCTGGGAGCCCCGCAAGCGCAAGGGTTCCAATTTCACTGAAAGCGGCACCAATTCCCTTCATCGTCTGGAAGCGTTGCGTGGTATCAACAAGGATGCGCCCGGAGCTTTTCATGTTTTCATCCGGCTTTGCGGCACTTTCCAACACAGGGTTTGAGGGAACCTCTCCTTCGAGATTTTGCTGCACGTAAAATATACGGATCGAGCCTGGCGGAATCGAGTCCTCGGCCTGCGCCAAGGGCATTACCGAAATCGCGAGAGCGAGGATCGGAAGTATCGGTTTTGTGTTCATAGTTATTGCAGGCAGAGAGTGAAAAGGGCGAAGAAACCGATTGATGGGCGAAGGTTTGCTGGACGGAAACTAATGAAGTGGTGGAGCATTTAAAATTCCAGCCATGCGCAGGTTGGACATCATCAGAGGTTTGGATTTTGGCTTCATTTTTAGCGTCTTCATAGGGGGTGTCTATTTCGCCGGTTCGACCTTAATGTTATCAAAACAGTTAGGATCGTAGCTGCTGGCGAGGAAGGCCAGGCCGCCTTTGCAACTGCCGTCTTCGGCCTCGCCCACCACCTTGCCGTCAATTACGGCCGCGACGTGTGTTCCTATGAATGAGATCTTGAGCGCATGCCATTGGTCGGGTTGAAAGTCGGCCACTTGCCCCGAGGCGAGCGTCTTCGGCACCATCACCTTTTTTATTTTTCCGTCTTTGGTTTCTTCTTGCTCCACATGGGCGACGAGTGCCCAGGAACCGTCTTGTTTGAGAACGACGCTCGTGCTGAGGGATGCCCCCACGCGCCCGCTGAATCGCCCCCCCCAATTCCACCGATCCGCCGTTGACGAGGACATCGGCCTGCACGCTGTAATCCTTCCAGGCGGCGTCGCCCCAGACAGTATATGGGGTGCGGAAAACACGCGACCAGAGGATGCCTTGCTTCGGCGCAATTTGTTGAAGACAGATTCCTCCATCAGAGCGTTTAGCAGTTTCAAAAGTCCCCTTTTGGTCCGAAAAATATTTCGGGGTTACTCCGGGCTGATAGCCGTCGAAGTTTTCCGTGTAGGGAAGCGGAAAGGGCTTAGCCTCGGGACTGGCGGGATACGACCCTTTCTGCTGGCCTGTGGTGGTGGTCAGCGAATAGATCGCGTTGGGTTCGAGCGCCAGACTGAACGCCCCATCCTTCACGACCACATCCGGCTGCTGAATAAACTGTTCGGTTGGTGTGGACTTCCAGACATGGACAGGGCTCTGGCTGAGATTGGGGGCGATTTTTACCTGAATGGATTCCGCCTCGGCCGTGCACGCAACCATGCTCCAGTCCTTCCCTGCCGGATCGTGCAACGTGACATAGGTGCCGGCCCAGGTTTTCGGGTTGAACTGGCCGCAGGCCCCATCGAGATAATGCCAACCCGGCTGCGCGAACTGCGTGGTGTGCGCCGTGGTCCAGATCGCCGGCCAGACGTCATAATGGCCGCTCCACGACTGATTGGCCTGCATCAGGCCGGTATCTACCCATTTGAGGCCGGGAAGGACACTTGCGATCGGGGGCCAAACATTCACCTTGGTGATCCGGTCGCGAATATAAAACTTGTTGATCAACTGCGCCCACAGGAGCGCGTCATTCCAGGCTTTTCCGCTCATGGAAAATTCCTCGCTCGACCAGAGCGGCTTCCCGGTGGCCTTCACCTGTTCGGGCACCCGGTAAGTTTCGTTCTCAATACTCGGAAGCCACTTGCTCACGTAATGGTAGGTCACCGCCTGGATGGCTTTGTCGTAGGCCGGATTTTTGGCGAGTTCCTCGGAGAACTTCCAGGTGGCGATGGCGTCATCCGGCCCCTGGAGTTTGACCTGGTTAAAGCCGTGTTGGTCGAGCGTGGGCCTCAGGTTGTTGGCCACCCAGTCCAGTTTGGTGCCCTTCTCATTTTGCGCTGCACCCACCCAGTCGATGTCCAGGTTGTATTGCTTTTTGGCCACCTCCAGAAACGCGGCAAACCAATCGGCCGAATCCTGCGAAAACCGCCCATTGATCCAGCCCGGGAAGCACCACGGCAGGCAGTCGAGAATGATTTTTGGATTCCTCTTGCGCGCCTCGGCCATCAGCCAGAACTCATAGCCCCGGGCCTTGGGGTTTTCGAGCTCTTCGCGGGTGATGGCGTGGGAGGGCTCGCTGCCACAGGTGGAATTGTCATCTCCGCCGATTTCCACCTTGAGGTGCTGGAGGCTGGCCCCGAAATCGGGCTTGAAAAGATAATCGAGGATCTGCGATCGCTGCGGTTCCGGAAAGTCGATCAGGTTGCGCGAGGAGGCCCCTGCGCTCACCGCGCCCACGCCCTCGAAGACGCGTCCGGTATCGCTGGCATCAAGGGTGATAACTGTTTCGGCAGCCAGACTCGCGCTGGTCCAAGCGATTAAAGCCAGTGCTGTAATGGGCCTTAAGCAGGATTTATGCATTTTCACTTTGATAGCTCCTGTGCTTTAGTGGCGATTGATGATAAAATTCCCAGCAGCGCCTTTTCGTGGCGCTGGGTGGCGAGGTCTTCGTGGCTGTGGGCGAGCAACAGGCAGGTCCGCCCGTTTACCGTGAACAGCCCGGCAAACCCAGCTGAGTTGAACCCGTCGGAGACCGCGCAGGCGAACAGGCCAAGCTGTTTGCCCGGCGACCCGGCGACCGTCAGGGGCTTTTCGCCGGTGATGCGCACGGCCATCATACAAGGTCCGCCCCGTTTGCGTCCCCGCATAATCAACCCCCTTGTCGGCTGGTCCGCGGGCTGCGGGCAGCCCGTTGACATAGAGCACAAAGCGATCCCCATAAAAC
>CAIMMA010000649.1 GCA_903842475.1 uncultured bacterium | reverse complement strand
GGATTGCAGCAGGGCTATGTGACCAAAGTCCTCCACACCCTGACCCATCTGCTCGACGGTTTTATCGGGATCGATTCGGTCTTCTACAATCTGGTGGAGGATTCCCACTGGGCCAGCGAGGGGCTGCTTAAGGCGCTGCAGGACACTGCCGGCGAGTATTGGCTGGTCCCGGTACGGACGGGCAAGCTAGAGGCTTCGGTGCTCCATCCGGTGGATTGAGAACCCGATTTGTTCAGGAACTCGTTGGGGGCTGGACTCTTGTCAGCGGTGCCGCTGCCGGCTCTGCCTCCGGCGGTCAACTGGGCGCAAATCCGTGCAGATGGTGCAATGATCTGATATGGTAAAAAATGTTAGCAACAGTGAAGGAGGCCGTACCGCATGCCTTCTGCCGCGCCTTGGTTGCTGTGCCGGGTGGCACAGAGCGATGCGCCCCGTTGCGTTGACCGCGGTTTCGTCCGCAAGAGGCGCCGCTGATCACCCAGGGATCTTTCTTTCGACCGTTTAAGGGCTGCGATGCGACTTTTTTTGTTTGGTTCCATCCGTAAAAGTCTAATGGTGCTCGTTCTGCTGGCTGTCCTCCCGGCCCTGGCAATTTTGCTGTACACCGGATACGAACTGCGCGGCAAGGTGGTTGACGATGCCAAGAGCTATGCCCTGCGCCAGGTCCAGGCTATGGCGGCCCATCACCAGCGGGTGGTGGACAATGCCCGTCTGCTGCTCATGACCCTGGCGAAATCCTCTGAGGTCCGCAATCTCGATGCCGTTGCCTGTCAAGGACTGTTGACGGACATCCTGTCCCGCAACGGTGCCTATGTCTCCCTTTCCCTGCTTGATTCCCGCGGCCAGGTGCTGGTGGCGGCGCCGGACGGCCAGGCGGCCGATATTGGTGAACCCGGGTATTTCCAGGAAGCCATGCGTACCGGGGCGTTTACCGTGGGGGACTACACCCTGCTGAAAGCCCAACGCCGGGTGGTGGTTCAGTTCGCCCAGCCTATCTTTGGTACCAATGGCGAGCCGGCGGGAATGTTGGTGGCTGCTTTTGATCTGAGTTATTTCGGCGGGTTGTTTTTCGATACCCGTTTGCCGGAACGATCGGTGTTCACCTTGACCGATGCCAACGGCATCCGCCTCACCCGTTTTCCGGAAACGGAAAAGTACACCTGGGTGGCCGATTTGCCGCAGATGATCGCCCGCATGTCCGGCCGGGAGGAGGAGGGCACCTTCCTGGAAACCGGGGTGGACGGAGTCAGTCGGCTGTATAGCTTCAAACGGCTCTACTTTCAGGGCGCTTCCTTTCCCTATCTGATGATCCGCTTGGGCATCCCGGTGGACCAGGCGCTGGGCAAGGCCAGGTCCATGGTCATCCGCGGCGTCGCCCTGCTGGTTCTGGCCGCGATCCTGGCTCTGGGTACCGCCTGGCTTGTGGGCGAGTTCACCATCATGCGACGTCTCAATCGGCTGATGGATGCCGCCAGCAGGCTGGAGGCCGGGGATCTGGCCGCCCGCATCGGCATGTCGCCCGGGTCCGGGGAGTTGGGGCAACTGGCCGCTGCTTTCGACAGTATGGCTGAAGGGCTGGAACGCAAGGAACAGGAACGGAGTCGGGCCGAAGAACAGCTGCTGCGCCTTAACGAAGAATTGGAAGCGCGGGTGGCGCAGCGCACCGAGCAACTGGCCGGCGCCAATCAGGAGTTGCAGCACACCCTGGAAGATCTGCGGCGGACGCAGAGCCAGCTGGTCCTGTCGGAGAAAATGGCGGCTCTTGGGGAGTTGGTGGCTGGCGTGGCCCATGAAATCAATACGCCGGTGGGGGTGGCGTTATCCGCCGGTTCGACCCTGGCGGAGAAAAATCGTGCCTTGGCTGCACGCTTTGCCCAGGGGGAAATGAAACGGTCCGACTTGAGCAGCTATCTCGAGGATTCCCGCGAGGGCACCGAAATGATCCTGATCAATCTCAACCGGGCGTCGGAATTGATCCGCAGCTTCAAGATGGTGGCTGTTGACCAGGTTTCCGAGACCCGCCGGACCTTCGCTGTGAAAGGGTATATCGACGAGGTGCTGCTCAGCCTTCGTCCGAAGCTCAAGAAGACCGAGCATCGGATCGAGGTCGTCTGCGATCCCGGCCTGGTGATCGATAGTTTCCCCGGCGCTTTTTCTCAGATTCTGACCAATTTCATTTGCAACTCCCTGGTCCATGGCTTTGCACCGGACCAGGCGGGACATATTCGCATAGCTGTGGCCCAAAGCGGCAATACCCTGGAAATCTGCTATGCTGACGATGGTAAGGGCATGGCCCCGGAGATCCGCGATCGGATTTTCGAGCCGTTTTTCACCACCGCCCGGAGCCAGGGGTCGACCGGGCTGGGGCTGCATATCGTCTTCAATCTTGTCACCCGGACCCTGGGGGGAACGCTTTCCTGCGAGAGCGCCCCGGGGCAGGGAACACGCTTTACAATAGTCATGCCGGTGTAAGAGAGGGGAACCATGTCTGATTCTGATGAAATCCTGTTCAAGGACGAGGCACCCGAACCGACCCGGAGTCCTGCTGCCAATGGGGTGGCCGTTGGTGCTCCCTGGAAAATTCTCATCGTCGATGACGAATCGGACGTGCATAGCGTTACCACCTACATGATCAAGGGGATGGATTATCTGGGGCGTACCTTTGCTTTTCTCCATGCCTACAGCGGGCACGAAGCCAAGGCCATTCTTGCGCAACATCATGATATCGCCGTTGTTCTTCTGGATGTGGTCATGGAGGCCGAAGACAGCGGGCTCCAGTTGGTCCATTTCATCCGCGAAGAGCTGCAGAATCGAACTGTGCGTATCGTCCTGCGCACCGGCCAGCCCGGCAAAGCGCCGGCCGCCCGGGTGATCCTCGAGTACGACATTAACGATTACAAGGAAAAAACCGAGCTGACCCTGGAAAAAATGCTGGTCACCGTGATCTCCGCCCTGCGCAGCTACCATTTCATCACCACCATCGAAAATAACCGTAAAGGACTGAAAAAGATCATCGAGGCCTCGGTGGATATTTTTGAGCGCCAATCATTGGAAAAATTGGGCAGCGGCATCCTGGCGCAACTCACCTCCATCCTGCAGTTGCAGGAAGATCCGGCCTATCGGCAGGCATCGGGGCTGACAGCTTCCGGCATTAAGGGACAGTCCGTGGTGCTGGCCGCCACCGGGGCGTTCTGCCCGTATATCGATCGGCCGATTAGGGAAGTGGAGGCCGCGTTGATGCATACCACCCTGCAGTTGGCGCAGACCAGAAGTCACGGTTTTTATTGCGAAGCGGGGAAGTGCGCCTGGTATTTCAAGAGTCAGACCGGCTCGGAGAATTTTC
>CAIMMA010000648.1 GCA_903842475.1 uncultured bacterium | reverse complement strand
GAGCGTGGGGCACACGATCGATCTTCTTAGGACATTCAACAATCTCAATAATCTTAAATACATTTATGCCGTAAAACTGGTTATCGGTCAGGCGGAAGATGAGCATCTCCATCTGATTTGACATCGAAAGGGTTGTTCTTTGTACGGCTTCGTCGATGGTGGATGACACAGAGGGCCTCTTTGTCTGGCATATTTAATTATTTATTTAATATCAGCATGTTGGGAATGTTGACGCTGCCGGGATTTATGTAATCAGCTATTGAATTGTTCGGGATGACAACGCGTTAACACTCCTTGAGTATAGGTATAAATGCAAATAGGAGATTCGACCAGTGGTTTTGAGTGATAAACAAACGTAACCGTAAATTAAACCCCATCTTTTCCCGCATATCATTCGGTGTCATACTGCGGCCGACTTGAACAACCAAGGAGGTCACGCTATGAACACCATTCTTCACGCCGCCCAGCAGTCTGGTCGCCAATTCTGGCAGACTCATGTCAAGGCCTTGACCGAGAGCGGCTTTTCCCGCAGCGAATATTGCCGGCGGCACAATCTTTCCTACCATGCCCTGACCTACTGGGTGCGCAAGCATGGGGTGAACACCAAATCCAAGCCGCTACTCGCCCTGGTTGAGGTGCCGGTCCGCTCTGCGCTGCCGGTGCGTCGGCCGGAGGCCGCGCTCCGTCTCCACCTGGCCTCCGGGATCATGCTCGAAATCGAGCCCGATTTTGATCAGGCTGCCCTGGGCAGGATTCTGACCGTACTGGAGCGGCAACGATGATGGCCTGGCCCACCGACCTTCGGGTGTTTTTGGCCACCGGGGTCACCGACATGCGCAAGTCCATCGACACCCTGGCCATCCTGGTAGCCGAGCGACTGGCGCTGGATCCGTTGTCCGGCCATTTGTTCGGCTTCTGCAACCGTAGGAGGGATACGATCAAGATTCTCTACTGGGACCGCAACGGTTTCTGTCTGTGGCATAAACGGCTGGAGCGTGACCGGTTCCGCTGGCCCCAAAGCGTGTCCGAGGTGCGGGCGATCGGGACCAGGGAATTGGCCTGGCTGCTCGATGGCCTGTCGCTCGACCAGGCCGCGCACAGACCGATCCGCTACGAAAAAATCTGCTGAGAAATCAACAAAAATATTGAAAAATCAGCCATATGTGATAATGTCAACCGCATGAATTCCTCCATCGAAACAGTACCGGACGACCCTGCCGAGCTCAAGCGGCTGGTGGTTGATCTGTACCAGCAGCATGAGAAGCAGGTGTCTGTATTGCTCGAACAGATCCGTCACCTCCGCCAACTGTTGTTCGGTCAGCGGAGCGAAAAGCTGCCTATGGATTCGACCACGGTGCAGCTACCGTTGTTCGATCTGCCCGAGCCCGAGCAGATCGAGCCGGCCAAGATGGTCGTGGAAACCCATGAACGCAAGAAGCCAGGCCGCAAGCCGCTGCCACCGGAGCTGCCCCGGGTTGAGATCGTGCATGATCTGCCTGAGGAAGAGAAGGTCTGCGCCTGCGGTTGCCAGTTGAGCCGGATCGGGGAAGAGATCAGCGAGCAGCTCGACATCGTCCCGGCCAAGATCCAGGTTCTGCGCCACATCCGGCCCAAATATGCCTGCCGGGCCTGCGAGGGCGTGGAAGATAACGGACCGACCGTGCGGATCGCCCCGCCTGCCCCCCAGATCATTCCCAAATCCATCGCCAGCCCCGGGCTCTTGGCCCATGTGCTGACCGGCAAGTTTGTCGATCATTTGCCGTTTTACCGGCAGGAAAAAATGTTTGAGCGTCTCGGGGTGGACATCGGCCGAGCCACCCTCTGTAACTGGGCCATGAAGGCTGCTGAGGCCTGCGTCCCCCTGGTCAACCTCATCCGCGACGAAATCCTGGAGGCCCGGGTGATCAATATCGACGAAACCACGGTTCAGGTGCTGGCCGAGCCTGGTCGGGCGCCCACTTCCACCTCGTATATGTGGCTGTTCCGACGGGGCGACCCCCAAAAACCGGCCCTGATCTATCAGTATCATCCCACCCGGGCCGGCGATGTTGCCAGGGAGTTCCTCGGCGACTTTAAAGGCGTGATCCAGACCGACGGTTATTCCGGCTATGGTTTCCTCAACCATCAGGCCGGGGTGCGCCATGCCGGCTGCTGGGCCCACGTGCGCCGCAAGTTCATGGAGGTGATCAAAGCGCAGGGGAAAAATCACAAGAGCGGTAGTGCCGATCAGGCCTTGGCCACTATCCAACAGCTCTACGCCCTGGAAAAGGAAGCGAGGCGGCTCAAGCTCGATCCTGGGGCGCTCCTTGCTTTACGGCAGCAACAGGCCCGACCGATCCTGAATACTTTCCACCTGTGGCTCCTGAAGCGCTCCGTTCAGACCCCACCCAAGGGACTGCTCGGCAAGGCGATCAACTATGCTTTGGCTCAGTGGGATCGGCTGCTGGTCTATCTGGACGAACCCATGCTCACGCCGGACAACAACCTGGCCGAGAATGCGATCCGGCCTTTTGTCCTGGGCCGCAAAAACTGGTTGTTCGCTGGAACCCCGAAAGGCGCCGAGGCCAGCGCCCTGCTGTACAGCCTGATTGAGACCACCAAAGCCAACAACTGCGAGCCCTACAGCTACCTTCGTCATGTTTTTGAAAACCTGCCAAGGGCCAACACCCTGTCCGACTATGAGGCCCTGCTTCCCTGGAACATTGACCGGACGAAAGTCATGCTGGCGGGTTTGGAAGGGGGTTGATTGGGCGCTTACGTATAACCGTAACATCAAAGAGGCCGTGGAAATCAGCCTGAGCGCGTCACCAGCAGCAAAACCAAGATCGCCAACAATTTTGGAATGAACGACAGTGTCTGCTCGTTGATCTGGGTGGCGGCCTGAAATATGCTGACCAGCAGGCCGACGAGCAGCGCCGCAAGCAGCGGCGGGG
>CAIMMA010000647.1 GCA_903842475.1 uncultured bacterium | reverse complement strand
GTCTACGATGCCTTCTACGCTTTTTACGTAGTCAACCCAGTTTTCGTCCCACTCTTCCGCACCTTTCAGCAGGAATCCGTCTTCGTCTACCTCGTAGTTTTTTCCTTTGTGCTCGATGTTTGCCATGTGTTCCTCCTTGGCCAAATTGTTAATTATGGTTGAGTAATGAAATCCTAATTTAAAAAATCATCAGATTCTTACTATAGGGGGTGGGCTTTGTCAAGCAAACACCCTGGTTTTTTTAAATGAAGGATTAAGCGTTGATCGCCGGAGGGGGGATGCATTTTTCACTGGTAACTTGCTGAGAAATTGAACATAATGCCACCTTCATATGAAGCGGCATGTTGATAATATCGGATAGGGGATAAAGCGTATCATGTTGAATATTTTAAGGAAAAATGCCCAATCAATCATTATTCAGGTGATCGTTGTCGTGATCGCCGTAGTTTTTGTTTTTTGGGGCGTCGGTTCCAATCTCAATGATAACACCAATGCATTGGCCGTGGTCAATGGTAAGGAGATTTCCTACCGGGACTTTCAGAAAAATTATGAGCAGGCCGTGGAAACCTACAAGCAGCAGCTTGGGGGGCAGATGCCGCAGGGCTTTCTTGAAAGTATCGGGTTAAAGGAGCAGGTGCTCAATCAGCTGGTTCAGTCTGAGCTCTTGCGTCAGGGCGCTGAAAAAATTGGGGTGCTGGTCAGTAACGAGGCGGCCCAGAGGAAAATCCAGGAGATGGAGGTCTTTAAAACCGGTGGTCGGTTCGATCTCGCCCAGTATAAAGCGGTCCTGGAACGGAACCGATTGTCGCCCACGGTCTTTGAAAACGGCATTAAAAACGATCTGCTGGTCAATAGAGTGATACACCTCCTGGGTTCTTTCGCCGAGGTTTCCGGGAAAGAGGTGCAGGATTGGATCGATTATATTGACCTGGAAATTAATCTGGCCTGGGCCGTCTTCAAGAGCGAGGAATACCTGGCGCGGGTGAAGGTGGATGAGGACGCGTTGCAGGCCTGGTATGCAACCCGCAAGCAGAACTATAAATTTCCACCCCAAAACAAACTGCAATATCTTTTCTTCAGCTACGACGATGATTTGAAGCAGGTTGTCATCGATGATCAGGCTATAGAGCTATATTATCAGGAACATGCAAGCCAATACAATGCTCCCGAGCAACGGCGGGCTCGCCATATCTTGATCAAGGTGACCAGCGAAGAAGGGCCGGAACTCAGGGCTGCCAAGAAAAATGAGGCGGAAAAAGTGCTGGCCCAAATCAATAAAGGTGGGGACTTTGCTCAGATGGCCCGCCAATTTTCTGAAGATGCAACCAAAGGAAATGGTGGTGATCTGGGTTTTTTTAGTCGAGGGAAAATGGTGCAGCCCTTCGAAGATACTGTTTTTATGCTTAAAAAAGGCGAGGTCAGCGGGCTGGTTGAAACTCCTTTTGGCTACCACATTATCAAGCTTGAGGAGATCGTGCCGGAAAAGATCCAATCCCTCAGCGAGGCCAAGAGCGCAATTCGAAAAGAGCTTGAACAGCAGGCGGTCAAGGCGATCACCTTTAAAAAGGTGTCCAGGGCTTATGAAGACATTATTAAGGCCGGCAGTCTGGCCAAATTCAGCGAACTCAGTGGTCAGTCCACCAAACGGACCGATTTTTTTGCGCAAAACAATCCACCGGCTGATAGTGTGGTGCGGAATAGTGCGTTCTTGCAAGCAGCTTTCGGGTTGCGAAAGGGTGAGTTGAGTTCTGTTGTTGAAACCGGCAGCGGGTATGCCATTATTTTTATCGATGACATCAAGGAGTCGGTGGTCCCGGAGTTGTCGGCAGTGCGCGATCGGGCTGTTACGGATTTTAAAAAAGAAAAAAGTGTTGAACTGGCGCGGCTTGCCGCGGAAGATCTGCTCAAAAAAGTCAAGGAGCAGGGGTGGCCGGCTGGTCCGGAACGGAAGGATGCGGGATATGTCAAACGGCAGGGGCGCACTGGTACTGTTCCTGATCAGATTCGGCAGCATGCCTTTGCCCAGATTGGTAAGGGGGCGTTCCCTGATCAGGTGATAACGATGGATACCGACTATTATATCTATCAGGTTGTCGCCTCCCGTCCAGGGCAGGAGGGCATGGATGCCGCCCAGCGCCGGAACCTCGAAGAGCAGTTGCTTACCGCCCAGAAGAACAAACTGATGACGGATTGGCTTGATCAATTACGGAAACAAGCAAAAATTTGGACAAATACCAAAATGTTGCAGTAACCCAATCGACAGGACCTGGCGGTCCCGGTGCAATCGAATCGTATTTTTTCCTGAAAACTATCAAGATCATCAGTGCTTGCAGCGCTGGTGCCATCGGTATGTACAAGGAACACCTCCCTAGAAGCCACTCCATGGTTTCCCCCCTGTCCGTTACCCATGGACAACAGGCGTAACTACAGGACACGATAATTATTTTGAACGAAATCAACGAAGTTCCCCTCCCGCTCTCCTCGGCGTCCGCATCCCGGACGGTCGCTGATCTCCAGGCTGTCGCCACGTTGAGCACAACAGAACAACTGCTGCTGCAGTTGATCTCCATTATTTATGAACCCGTATCCGCCGGATTTCTCGCGAGATGTGTGGCCTCGCTGGACCCTGCGCTGTTCGGGGAGCGACGGCCAAGTGCCGACGAAATCGGCGAAATGGCTGCCCGCCTCCGTCGTAAAGGGTTCTTAAACGGCAAGAATCAATGCCCGCCAGGGCTGGGGGAGTTGTTGACCCGGCAGGCGGTCGCCAGTCATCGTTTTACTGTGCTGGCTACTTTTGTCGAAAAAGCTGCACCGGTCGATTATACCCACGGCAAATGGCCTACCCGCTGCTGGCGAGCGATGCGGCAGTTTCGTATCGGATTGTACAGCCAGGATTTTGATAAGATCGATGAGGCGGCGGTGTTCATTGAGGGGGGCTGTTACCGCTATCTCGACACCGATCCTCCGGCAGTTCTGGTGGCTGTCCATGCTTTTGAACCAGCATGGTTTGGCGAACTTCCCGGATCGCTGCAGTTTTTTCTTTTGGATCTGGCGATTCGGTATTCCTTGGAAAGGTTGCATCATTTCCCGGCAATACTTGCCTATCTCGAGGATGAACAGGGCATGACCGTGGCGGTGGATGAACGCGTCCCCTTTCGGCGATTGCTTGCCAGCAGTTATCTGCTTCAAGGCCGGTTGGGTGATTTGAATCGACTCCTTGATCAGCACCGCGATTCGTTTTTAGGGTCGGGGTTTGCAGGTTCCGCTGCGTTTCTCAACGGCGATACCGAGCTGGCCTTGCGCCTGTTCAGCGAAGACCTCAAACAATTGCAGGTGTATGCCGGAACGGAAGCTGCTTTTTTTCTCGGCATCACCGGGTTGTTCTGTGTCTTCGCTCTGTTGAGCAGGGATATGGAGGGAGACCGCGACCGTGCGCGTCAGGCGGTTACAACCGTGCTGAAGCGTTGCAACGGCTGTTCCGAGGAGATTCCCTTTCGTTTCCTTGATGCAGTTATCTGCTCCCCGGGTGATCTCATGCCCGACATGCTGGCGTTGACAGAAGATCTGGTCGCCGATGAACGGAGTCTCACCTCTTTGGTGGCCATCCTGTCGCTGCATTGGATGGGGGTTGAAATCCCTCCGGATTTCCAAGACATTCTTCAAAAACTGCATCGGCGTGCCCTGGATAACGATTTTTTATGGGTCGCGATGGAGTCCGCCGAGTTGCTGGCCACCCTTGATGACAGCCAGGTGGCCATGAAAGCTAAAGCCCGGGAACTGGCGACACAGCTCAATTGCCGCTATCTCACCCACATCATCGCCCCTCAGGAGTCCTGGAAGCAGAGCCTGCAAAACCTGATTGAGGTAACCAGCCGGATAAGGGAGCCAGAGCGATCGACCCGGCTTTGCTGGTTGGTTGAGTATGTTGACGGTACGCTCGATCTGCTCCCCAAGGAACAGAAAAAGGCGGCAGGGGGGGCTTGGACCAAAGGGCGGACCATTGCCTTCAATCGATTGCTCTTAAGCAAAGAACTCGATTATCTCACCAGTCAAGACCGGCAGATCTGCACCGCCTTGCAGCAAATCGAGGGTGGTGGCGTTAAAAATGGGGGCTATGTTTTTGACCTCGGCAAAGCACTGCCGTTCCTGGTGGGGCACCCCTTGGTCTTTCTCAGGCGTTCGCCCCAGACCCCGGTTGAAATCGTCGCCGGCGAACCGGAGTTGGTCGTCGAACGTAAAGGTGACACCCTGTTTATTCATTTTTACCAGGATATCGGCGACCAACCTATAGCAGTCTGGCCGGAAACCCCCACCCGCTTCCGCATTATCCGGATCAGCGAGGAACACCGAAAGGTGGCGGAAATCACCGGCCGGGACGGCCTGCATGTGCCCTTGGCCGCCAGCCGGCAAGTGCTCGACGCCATCGGTAACATCGCCTCCTTTATGACCGTCCACTCCGCTATCGAAGTGCCCGGCGAAGGTCTGCCGGCCGACTTGGTGGAAAGTGACCCCACCATTCATATCCACATCATTCCTTATGGCAGCGGGTTTCGGATTGAGCTGTTCGTTCGGCCCTTTACCGGCGGCGGGCCCTATCTCAAACCCGGCGTTGGGGTTTCCAATCTCATGACCGAGATTGACGGCAAAAGGTTGCGGACCAAACGCAACCTGCGGCTTGAAGAGGAAAAGGCCAGGGAAATCGAAGAAAGCTGCCCCATGCTCGATCTGGCCATTGATTTTGAACAGGAGAACAAACGGGAATGGCATCTACTCGACCCCGAAGAGTGTTTGCAGGTTCTCCTGGAGATCGAGGAGATCAAAGAACGGGTGATTCTCGAATGGCCGGAGGGGGAGAAACTGGCGGTGCGCCGCCAGGCCGGGGTCAATCAGCTCAATCTCAATATCCGTACCAGTCAGCAGGATTGGTTCACCCTGTCCGGCCAGTTGGAAATCGACCAGGATGAGGTCATGGAGCTCAAAACCTTGCTGGACAAGGTTCGAGAAACTAGAAGCCGCTTCATCCCCATGGGCGAAGGCCAGTTTCTCGCCTTGACCCAGGAATTTCGCAACCGATTGGAAGAGCTCATCCTCTATGGCAACAATCAGCCGGGCAGCGAGACCGAGGTGAAAATCCATCCCCTGGCCGCCATCGCCCTGGAAGAACTGACCCATCAGGCCCAGACCACCGCGGATAAAGGGTGGCGGCAGCGGTTGCAGTCAATCGCCGAGGCCCAGGATCTGACCCCCAAGGTGCCTTCGACCCTCAAGGCCGAGCTGCGCGATTATCAGAAAGAAGGGTATGTCTGGATGAGCCGGTTGGCGCATTTGGGGGTGGGGGCCTGCCTGGCCGATGACATGGGCTTGGGCAAGACCCTGCAGGCCATCGCTGTGATCCTCAGTCGGGGGCATTTGGGGCCTACCCTGGTGGTGGCCCCAACTTCGGTCTGCATGAATTGGGAGGCAGAGGTGCATCGATTCGCGCCAACCCTCAATTTCCACATGTTTTCCGAACTGAATCGGGATGAAGTCATCTCGTCCCTGGGCAAGTTCGATATGCTGGTTACCAGCTATACCCTTTTGCAGCAGGAAATCGAGTTGCTGTCCCAGGTCCATTGGCAATCGATTGTGCTCGATGAGGCCCAGGCTATTAAAAACGCGGCGACCAAGCGTTCCAAGGCGGCCATGCGCCTGGATGCAAGTTTTCGGCTGATCACCACCGGCACTCCGATTGAAAATCACCTGGGAGAGCTCTGGAACCTGTTCGCGTTCACCAACCCCGGCCTTCTGGGTACCTACAAGCAGTTTAACCGGCGTTTTGGGATACCCATCGAGAAATATCACGATCGGGAGGCCAGGAGGACGCTGAAAAAGCTGATCCGTCCTTTTATGCTGCGCCGGATCAAATCGCAGGTGCTCGAGGAATTGCCGCCGCGGACCGAGATAACCCTGCGGGTGGAGATGGCGCCGGAGGAATTACAGTTTTACGAGGCGCTCCGGCAGCAGGCCATCGAGAATATCGAGGGCAGCAGCGAAAAAACCGGTCGACATCTGCGGATTCTGGCGGAAATTATGCGGTTGCGCCGGGCCTGCTGTCACCCCAAGCTCATTGACGAGCAGGTGACCATCCCCTCCACCAAACTGCAGGTGTTTGCCGAAGTGGTGGAGGAATTGCTGGGCGGCGGCCACAAGGCCCTGGTGTTCAGTCAGTTCACCGGGCATCTTGCCCTGATACGTGCCCACCTCGATGAACAGGGCATCATCTATAAATACCTGGACGGCACCACTCCGGCCAAAGAGCGGCAGCAGCAGGTCGAGAGCTTTCAGGCCGGCGAGGGGGACCTCTTCCTGATCAGCCTGAAAGCCGGCGGTCTGGGGCTGAACCTGACCGCTGCCGATTACGTCATCCATATGGACCCCTGGTGGAATCCAGCGGTTGAGGATCAGGCTGCTGACCGGGCCCATCGCATCGGCCAGAAACGGCCGGTTACCGTCTATCGCCTGGTCACCGCCCATACCATCGAGGAAAAGATCGTCCGACTGCATCAGGAAAAACGCGATCTGGCCAACTCGCTGCTGGAGGGCGCCGATGTCAGTACCCGGGTCACCGCCGAGGAACTGCTCGAATTGATCCGGTCGAGTTAATCGTTTTTCATCCCCTGCAGCGGGGCCATCACCCCGACCAGTTTCGCCGGTAACTTGGGCAGCCCGCTGATCAAGGAAACCAGGACCGCTGCGCTGTACGGAATGGCCTGGATAGCCAGGACCAGCGTCCATATCCGGACATCGAGCATATCCCCATCCTTTCGCATCAGCACCCCGATAACCGAGAGGATAAGCGCCAGAGCGAACAACAGTTCCTCGCGGGCATCCCCCAAGGCTTTCAGAAAGGCGTTGGCCTGGGCCTTTTTTGGGGTACGGAAAAAGCCGATGCTGCGGGTGAGAAACCCGGTGAGCATGGCCCGGGCGATGGTGTGCGACAGGCCCAGCCCCGCCAGGCCGGCGGCAAGGCTTTGGCGGCGGGTGGCGCCCAGCCTGCGGCGGTAGAGAAAATACATCTTCAGGCTTTTGAAAAAGAACAGGGCGATCGGCAGACCAGCAAAGACAATATGCGGCGGCGATAAATATTCCGGAAAAACCATCATCCCCCATGACCAGCCCAGCGCCAAGACGTTGAAAAGCATGTTGATGCCATCGGCGAACCACGGCAGCCAGCCGGCCAGGAAATGGTATCGCTGGCCCCTGGTCAGTTTGGTCTTGTCCAGGCCGAACATCGCCATCATGTGATGGCGGAGGATGAGTACGGAGCCATAGGCCCAGCGGAAACGCTGTTTTTTATAGTCGAGGAAGGTATCGGGCATTAACCCTTTGCCATAGCTGTGCGGTACGTAGCAGGCCGCGTAGCCCTGTTCGAAGATTCGTAGTCCCAACTCGGCGTCTTCGGTTATGCACCACTCCGCCCACCCGCCCACCTCGTCGAGCACCTTGCGGCGCACCATGGTCATGGTGCCGTGCTGGATGATGGCATTGCGTTCATTGCGGGTCACCATCCCAATCTGGAAAAATCCCCGGTATTCGGCCATGCACATGGCTTTAAAGGTGTTCTCGTCCGCGTCCCGGTAATCCTGGGGGGCTTGGACAATAGCCATATTGGCATCGGCAAAGTGGGGGATCAAGGCTCTGAGCCAATTGGGTTCAACCAGGTAGTCGCTGTCGATGACCGCCACCACCTCCGCCTCCGGAGCTGTTTCACGAAGAGCGTAATTAAGAGCGCCTGCTTTAAAGCCGGCGAGCGGGGCGACATGGAAAAAACGAAAACGCGGTCCCATGGTCTGGCAATGCGCCGCTACCGGTTCCCAGACCGCCGGGTCTTTGGTGTTGTTGTCGATGACCAGGACTTCAAACCTTGGATAATCCAGTTCCGCCAGGGCGTTGATCGTCTGGATCATCATGTCCGGCGGTTCGTTGTAGGCCGGGACATGGATCGACACCAGCGGTAAATCGTCGTCGGCGACGGCTTCAACCTGCTGGGGGAGACGCTGCCATTTGTTGGTCCACAGCGATTCCGCCCATTCATGCGCCTCTGCCAGGATAACCAGGATGGCTCCAGTGGCGGCAATGAGCAGGACCACGCCGACCAGCAGGGAAGAGGCGGTCATGTACTGCTGTTGAAAATCATACACTACCCAGACCGCAAAGGTGGTAATGGCGTAGGCAACAATGGCCAGAAATCCGCGGCCCCGATCCAGCAGGCCTTTGCTGTCCCTGAACAAGAGGAGCAGGATAAGGACGGCCAAGGCAATACTGATGGCGGCCAGTTCCCGCCACTGGGGAATCCTGATGACCGGCTGGGTGAATTCAAATTTGGGCTGCCGTTCGTCGTTGTAGACGCCCCACTGACTGCCTGCTTCCCCTTCCAGATTTTTTTTCCAGATCTGGTCAAAGGCTTCCATGATGTAATAGGTATAATTGTTTTTTTCAGCGACATCGAGAAACCGCCGCAGAAATTTAGCCTGATTGGTCGGGCTGGGAACGGCGCTTTGGCGGATTCGTCCGGCGCTGGGCCAGCCGATTTCGGCGATGATGATCTCTTTGTCGGGGTAGGCCTTGCGCAGTTCGTTGTAGCGCATCACACAATAATCGACGGCCTCTTCGATCGGGACACCTTCCCAGTAGGGCAGCAGGTGGACGGCGATGAAATCGACATGTTCAACCAGTTTGGGGTTCTGCAGCCAGACGTGCCAGGGTTCCGCTGTGCTGACTTTCTGCCAGATGGATTTTTTGGCGGTGTCGATATAGTGAATCATCTGGTCAACGGTTTGGTCAGTGCGGAGCAGTACTTCGTTGCCGACCAGGACCCGAACGATGTTGCGATGATTTTCCCGATAAATTTTGATCAGTTTTTCGATCTGTTCCTCATTTTCTTTTTCGTCGGTGGCTATCCAGGCCCCCAGGACGACGTTCAACCCCCTGGCGGCGGCCAGACGCGGAATCTCGGCGAGGGTATCTTCAACGGTGTAGGACCTGACCGCGTGGACTTCTCCGGCCAGCACCGCCAGGTCCCGGTCAATTTCCTCAACCGAGGGAAAGATTTTTTTACTGGGGGATTGTCCCTCGCGGAAGGGTGAGAAGGAAAATCCCTGTATTTTCGAAGGCCAAGGGGGCTCCATGTTGGGGGCATTGACGACTTTCCACAGCAAGACGGCAAGGCAGCCCATGATAATGGTGATAATCAGGCTGGAACGGTTCATAGGCATCTAGACAGGTTAAGGATAGGGTGGATGATCAGGGACGGCCTTCTGGAGGAAAACGGATTTCCTCGAGGGCAGTGATGAAAAATGGGTGAGGTAATCCGCAAGAATTAAAAGAATCCGAACAATTGTAAGGGCTCGCTCTGAAAAAAGAAATCGGAAGCAAGGGGAGATTCGGGCATATGGTTTCGCACCAGTTCGTTGATCCTGCCATCCTTATTTTTTGCACGGTACCAAGCAGAGCGATGAATAAATGAAAACCCTGTGACAGTCAAGCGCCATGTCAAAGATTTCCATGAAAACAGTAAAAAAGAATCATCGCGGCCAAACTGTCCTGATTTTTTTTTAAATACTATGTTGTTGCCGACGGGCAGTTGCCACTGGTTGCTTGTATGGCACCAGGAGAGGGCGCATTTTTTTTTCGAGCGGGTACGGCGGCAAGGGCACGCATGGCCTGCCAGGAATGAATGTCCTGCTGCAGGAGATGAAAGGTATAGTGATAGAGGGCTTCCATAGCTTCGGCGGCCGTTTGGCGGGACAGTTGCAGCCGGTTGAGTCGTTCCAGGGGGACCATCTGGGCACTGGCCAGGAATTTTAGTGCCTGCACCGATAAACGGCTGGAGTGCGGGCCTTGCTGGTGGTGACAGGCGCTGCACAATAACGAGCCGCTGCCGGGTATAAACAGGTAAGAGCGGCCGGGGCCGACCGGATGACCGCAGTGGCCGCATTGCTGGATTTCCGGACGATACCCAACAACAGCCAGCAGCTGCAGGTGATAGAGCGCCGTTATTTTTTGCGGGGTGTCGGCATGGTCCAGGGAAACGAGCGCCCACTGCAGCAGCGCATAGAGTTGTGGATCGGGATCGCTATCCCTGGTGAAGCGTAACAGCAATTCGCAGATGTACATGGCCGCGACATACCGCTGGAAAGATGTTCGCAGCGACAGATGGGCACAAAGCAGCTCCGCTTCACTGATAAACAGCAACCCCGATGGGTTGCGGGGAGGGCGATAAAGCATTTGCAGGCGGGAAAATAGTTCGAGCTTATTAACAAACCGGTGCCGACTCTTTTTGGCCCCTTTGGCGATTCCGGTGATGCGGCCAAGATTGTTGCTGTAGAAGGTGACCAACTTGTCTGATTCACCATGGTCGACAATTTTCAAGACGATGGCGCAGGTGCTGCGGAGGGTCATGGAGCGGCAGGTGCCGGGATTTTGAGGATGTAGTGTCCGTTGCTCCTCGCCGTGGGAAAGGAGAGGGGGGTATTGTTAAATTGCAGCTCGGCGCTATCGGGCTGAAGAAATTCCAGGTGTATCTGTTTTTCGGCTTTCCAGTGGACACTGGTCCCTTTGGCGTACGTTTTTTGGGCTGATTCCTGGTTGTCGAGCGAAACGAGCACTTGGGCATCTTTCAGAAACACTGCGAACAGGTGGAGGGGTTTCTGGGCGGCCCGGTTACCGGACGCCGGGTTTGCCGGATGGAAGGTGTTGATCACGGAAGAGGAAATTTTTTTGGTGTGATCGGTCAAAAAGGCAAATGGGTTCCATGAGGTGTACACGCAGAAACCGGTAAACGAAAGCACGATGCACACCAGGAGGATACTGGCAATGGTGGCGGAGGATATGTGGGTCGGTTCGGCCAGTTGCTTCGGGGTCAGGCAATGGGCCGACAGCCTTTTCTTGAGATAGGGCGGGGTTCTTTTGCCGCCATCTCGTGCGATGAAGAATTGCTCGGCGAGGCTTCGGCCGTCAAGGCCTAAATAGTTTCCATAGAGGGTGATCTGTCCCCTGGCAAAGGGGTCGGCCGGGAGTTTTTCGTATTCCAGCGATTCGATGGCCCGCAAGTTGGCGGTCGAAACCCGAGTCGCCTTGAAGACATCTTCCAGGGTTAGGTTTTTTTCGAGGCGAACATGCTGCAGTTGGCCGACGGCATGCTGTCCGGGAGAGACAAGGGCTTGTTTTTGTTCGACGGTCATGAATGATTATTTAACAGTCCTCTGGCTCTCGAGGCGCTGCTTTGGGAAAGGAATCGTTTCACCAGGAACAATGGGTGAAGTGATCGTCCGCGACTCGTTGCACTGTGTGCCTGACATAACATGCTACAATATTTTGATGTAGGCTTTGTCGCGAATCGCTTGCAGCCAGTCTTTATATCGGATTTCCAGCGCCTGCTGGGTCAGTTTCTCGCGGATTTCATCCTTTACCGAATCGTAAGAAGCCTTGGCCGCCACCGTGCCCTGCTGGTTCGACTGGAGTTTGAAAAATTGGAAGCCGTTTTCGGTTTCAACGATCTGGCTGATATCGCCGGTTTTAAGATGTTGGACAACGGCGAGCATGTATGGGGCCATTTCGTTTTGCTGAAACATGCCCAGGTCGCCGCCTTCGTCTGCTGAGGGAAGATCGGAATATTGTTTGGCAAGCTCTTTGAAATCTTTGCCCTTCAGGGCCAGGTCACGAATCTTTTCAGCTTTGGCTTTGGCCTCGGCCTGGGTCAGCGTCGTGCCGTTCCGATCCTTGGTATTCCACAGGCACCCTATCTGCAGGATGTGGTAGTCACTGCTGCTGGTCAGTTGGGTGAAATGAGTATTGTAGTAGTCGAGAATTTTTTCTTCGGCGATAACAACCTTGGAGCGTACTTCAAAGTTGATCAGTTTCGAGTTGAGTATCTGTTCCCGTAAATTTTCCCGATATTGCTTTTCGGTTAAACCCAGCGAGCTGATTTCCTTGCGAAATTGCTCAGGCGTTGCTTTGTTGTTGGCAATAACACGCTGCAGGGCGTTTTCAACCTCTTCCTCGCTTACCTTGAGGTTGTATTTTTGGGACTCCTGCATCAGAAGTTTTTTGTCGATCAGTTTGTCGATCACAGATTTCCGGGCTTGCTGTAAAGCTTCATTCAACCGATCGGCGGGGGTTTCTTCGGTGATTTTTTGGAAATAGGATTTGCCGAGTTCGTTCACCTCGGAAAGGGTGATGGTGTCCTGATTGACCACGGCAACCGTGCGATCAACCACATTGGCAGAAACGATAGCCGGAAGAAGCAAAAAGAAAAAGAAGAGGGGCAGCAGGAAGATTCTTGGGGCCATGGTGTATGATGGATGGGATGAGGTAATAGGGGGACTGCTCATCTGTACGTCGACTAACTCACCAGAAACTATCTACTCGGAACAGGGTAAAGGTGCAACGGTTTTTGCGGTAACGGGCAGGTGGTGGGGCGGCGAAAACAAACTTCATTGGAATCTGGTGTCAATTTTGCTATTATAAAAGAAACCTTTCTTTTGATGCGGATGTTGAGGAGGAAAAATATGATCGCCGGTATTCAGTCAGCCTTGTCAGGCCTAGAGGCATTTACAAAGAAAATTGAGAATAATGCAAATAATGTTGCCAATATGAACACCGAGGGGTTTAAGAAGAGCAGGGTGCTGCTGGCCGCGCAACCTCCGCAGGGGGTCAGGGCGACGGTGGAACAGGTTGACCTTTCCGGGCCGGTTGTGGCCGAGCCTGGCGACAATGGTATTGTAATGATAGAACAATCTAATGTTGACCTGGGCGAAGAGTTCCCCGAAATGATGCTCAATACCCACGGATACGCCGCTAATCTCAAAACCCTGCAGGCTACGGATCAGATGTTGCAGAATATGCTTGATATCAAAGCGTGAGGAAAGGGCGGCGTGTTGACGCAACACAAAAACGTAACTCCTGTTTCGGAACGGGTATCTGAATAACCCGGTATGCCTTCGTGGTCCGTGGTTCTGTCATGCCCGAAGCCAGGATAGCCTTGGTCAGGGAGGCAGCCCGGTCTTGTTCGGCGGTATCAGCAATTAAAAACAGGGGTAGGGCGGTGCAAGCGGAGCAGAACAGCGCCAATCAATTCCAGCAGGGGACAAGAGATGCCTAAAGGGTTGCGAATTCTCGGAGTACTATTGTTTTTGCTGACATTTTCCCGGTTAAGTCAGGGGGCGGTCGCTATGCCGTCTTTTTCCCTGCCGGCGGCCAGCGATGGTGGTATTGTCACCAGTGAGGCGTACCAAGGGAAAACCTTACTGATCACTTTTTTTGCCACATGGTGCTCAAGCTGTCTTCAGGAAATCCCGACGCTGAAAGCGCTGCAGGATAAATTCCAGAAGCAGGGGTTTGCGGTGGTGGCCTTGTCGGTGGATGAAGGGGGCGCGGGGTTGGTCGCGCAACTTGCTGAAAAGAAAGGTGTTAATTATAAGATTTTGATGGCGGATCGGATGACCACGCAGAAATTCGGCGGCGTCATGGCGCTTCCTACCTCTTTTCTCGTCAATGGAAATGGTCATGTCGTGAAGAAATATCCGGGGTATACCCCCCATGGGGTGCTTGAAAGAGATATTGAATCAGTGCTTTGAACATCTTTTCGAACCTGTTTCAGGTGGCGAATTGCTGTTGACAATCCAGGTGGTATTTCTTAAATTGTGGCACAGGAAAAATGGCTATTTGTTTGGTTTTGTATAACCCATTTAATAAAGGAGATCATCGTGAAGAAAATTGTAACAGCAGTTATGGTCGCGGCTTTTGTATTGAGCGCCGGTGCAGTATTTGCCGCTAAATGTACCGTTGACAGTGTAGACGGTAACAAAGTTACTGTGACCTGTGATAAAGTTGATGTAAAGGCTGGCGACAGCGTGAACGTCAAAGCCGCAAAAAAAGGACTGGAAGGTTGCTGATAGTCTGAAGCTTTTTGGTTGTAATCAAGAGCGGGCCGATTTTTATCGACCCGCTCTTTTTTTTATTTGGCATCAAGCAGGGTTTTGGCGGAAGGCCATACCTTCTTTTACGGTTCGTTTGATTCCGTGGTTGTCTGAAGGTGCCTTGATGCGCTGTATTACTCCTGCCTTATGATCGTGCACCCTTGACTTGCAACGCTTACTGGCGCGCCTGTCTTCTAGGAGAGAGAACAAAATGGACCCACAAACGTTACCGGCTTACGAGCGGGATTTATACAATGCTGTTAAAGACCGGTATACCGTGAGCTTCGAACCGCTTAAGATCCGGGAACATAAACTGCAGCTCCTCAAAATTATCGATTTGGAGCAAATCCTCGGCGGCAAGGATCCCTTGAAGGATGTCTCCACGTTTCCTTTCTGGATACGGTTGTGGGAGGCGGCTATTGTTCTGTCGGATTTTATCGCCGGGTTGCAGCATGTCGAGGGAGCCACCTTGCTGGAACTCGGTGCCGGCCTTGGTGCTCCCGGGCTTACCGCCGCCGCAGCCGGCTTTCAGGCAACCTTGAGTGATTACGAGCCGTTGATTCTTGATTTCGAAAAAATTAACGCTGCGGCAAGCAAGCTGAACAATGTGCAGTTCGCCATGCTGGATTGGCTGGACCCTCCCGAGATGGTGCAATATGATGTCATTGTCGGTGCAGAGATTTTGTTTCGTGAAGAGTTCTTTGAGCCGCTGCTCGGAGTGTTGCGCAAGGCGCTCAAGCCTGATGGTGTTGTTTATTTGGCGCACGATAGTAAACGCCGCAGTCTGGAACCCTTTCTGAAATTGGCTGAAAAAGAATACCGTATCTCGGCGTCCCCGCGAAAGCTGCGAAGTCTGGATGAGGATAAAGTTATTTTGCTCAATCGGTTGCAACCTCGCTGATAACTCTTTGGAAAACAGCTCCCCAGCTATTCTGCCCTCTGCTTTTGCAGGCATTTCGTTACATTGTTCACCTCGATGGAAAAGATAGAGACCTTCGGATTATGATGCAGCCATGACCAAGCCATCGGATCATCACAAAGTGTACCCTGTTTGTCTGAACCTCGTTGGAAAACTGTGCGTCGTTGTTGGCGGCGGCGGGGTGGCCGAGCGGAAGGTGCAAGGGATACTCGCCGGTTCCGGCATGGTTCGGGTGGTCAGTCCGGCCATGACGCCGACCCTGCGCGTCCTGGCGGAACAGGGCGTCCTTGAATGGCGGGAGCAACCGTACCGCACCCTTGACCTTGACGGGGCTTTTCTCGTCTTTGCCGCCACCAATATCCCCGAGGTCCAGCGAGCCGTGCTCAGGGATGCCCGGAATGCAGGCCTCCTGATTAATATTGCCGATGATCCCCAGTCCTGCGATTTTCATGTGCCTGCCTCGATTCGTCGGGGCGATCTGACCTTATGCGTGGCCACCAGCGGCAAAAGTCCTGCGGTGGCGGCAATGGTCAGGCGGCGGCTTGAACGCGATTTTGGCGAAGAATATGCCCAGCTTACCACCTTGATGGCGCTGGTGCGCGACCGTATCCTGGCCGAAACCGCCGGCAGTCATGAGGAAAAAAAGATTCTGTTCCAAAAGATTCTCCATGACGATATAGTCGACTGGCTCCGGGAATGCCGATGGGACATGATTCAGCAACACCTGCAGAGTGTGTGCGGCCGGTCGGTTGATTTTGACCCGGAAACTCTGACCAAGGAAACCCCATGAGTTTTTTACTCTTTCAGGCCAGTACGGCATTCTATCTGCTCTCCGCGGCGGCGTATCTGGTTTTCTTCCTTACCAAGAAAACTTCCGTGCGTCGAATCGGCCGGGGGATTTTTTTGGCCGCTTTTCTGCTCCACACCGCCAATATTGCGGCCCGTTATTTTGAAGCTGGGCATACGCCGATCACCAGTCATCATGAGTCGGTTTCTTTTTTTGCCTGGTCGCTCGGGTGCTGCTATCTGTCGTTTCGCTGGCGTTATACGGTCAAAAATCTCGGCACCTTTGTCAGCATCCTGGTGTTGGCGTTGATGCTGGTGGCCGCCTTTTCTTCCCGCGAGATATTGCCCCTGCCGCCGCCCCTGCAATCCTGGTGGCTGCCGGTGCATGCTTCCATCGCCCTGATTGCCGATGGGTTTCTTGCCCTGGCCTGCATCGGCGGCATCATGTATCTTTTGCAGGAGCGGGAAATCAAAACCAAGCGATTCGGACTTTTTTATTCGCGCCTGCCTTCCCTGGAAGCCCTGGATAAACTCAATTATCATTGTTTGAGCGTGGGTTTCCCCCTGCTCACCCTTGGCCTGATTACCGGGTCGATCTGGGCCAAGCAGGCCTGGGGGGCCTACTGGCACTGGGATCCCAAGGAGACCTGGTCACTGATCACCTGGTTTATCTACGCGGCAGCGGTGCATCAGCGTTTTACCGTCGGCTGGCGGGGACGCCGAGGGGCCATACTCAGTATTATCGGGTTTCTTGCTGTCCTGTTTACCCTTTGGGGTGTTTCCTTTCTGCTGAAAGGGGTGCACACCTATGTCTCGTGACACCATCGTCCTGCTGGGCGTAAACCACAAGACGACCCCGCTGGCGATCAGAGAAAAATTAGCGCTTTCTTCAGGATATGACGAGCCGCTCCGCGCGCTTGGTCAGTTGGAGGAATTGCGGGAATACTATCTGCTCTCCACCTGCAACCGGGTGGAAATCCTCTTCACCTGCCAGGATGTCGAGCGGGCGAGAACGCAGGTGCTTGAACAGCTGTTTGCCGGAGCCCTGACCCAAACAGAACTCGACCAGCATATTTACCAGCACCTGGATGAGCAAGCCGTTGAGCATCTGTTTTTGGTCGCTGCAAGTCTGGATTCCATGATAGTCGGAGAAGCCCAGATTCTTGGGCAACTCAAGGAAGCCTACCGGCATGCGTCCAGAACTGGGTGCAGTGGTTTTGTGTTGAACAAACTACTGCACAAATCGTTTTCCGTGGCCAAGCGGGTCCGAACTGAAACCCGGATCGGGGCCAGTGCCGTTTCGATCAGTTATGCCGCCGTCGAGCTGGCCAGGAAAATTTTTGGCGATCTTGCCGGCAAAAAGGTCATGCTGGTCGGGGCTGGAGAAATGGCGGAGCTGGCGGCCGAACATCTGGTGGGGCAGGGCGTCACCGAGGTCATTGTCGCCAATCGAACCCTGCAGCGGGCCGTGAACCTGGCACGCTGCTTTAACGGGCGGGCCGTGGCCTTGGAAGAGTTACTGGAGCAGTTGGAGCATGTCGATATCATCATTAGCTCCACCGGCGCACCCGATCTCATCCTCCATAAAAAAGATGTTCGTCCGGTGATGCGGGAACGCCGCAATCGACCACTTTTCTTCATCGATATTGCGGTGCCCCGCGACCTCGATCCTGCCATCAACGACCTCGAAAACGTCTATCTCTACGACATCGACGATCTGCACAACGTCGTGGAGATGAACAAGTCCGAGCGCGACAAAGAGGCGGTCAAAGCCCAACGGATCATAGCCGAGGAGAAGTTGAAGTTCGGTAAGTGGCTGTTGAACATGGAATCTACTCCTACCATTATCCAACTGCGGACCATGGTGGAAGAGCTGGTCCGGGCTGAGGTCGAAAAGACCATGGGACGTTTGGAAGGATTGAGTGAACATGATCAGGATCGCACGGAGAAGCTGGTGGCCGCCATCACCGGTAAAATGCTGTATCGTCCTCTCCAGTATCTGAAAAATGAAAATCATTGTATCGGGCTGCCCGATCGGATCAATACGGTTCGTACCCTGTTTCAGCTCGATAACGGCAACCAGGACCAGGATGCATCGTGATCACCAACGAGCGTGACTTCATCCTTGAAGAAGAACTGCTGCTGGTCCGTCA
Source organism: uncultured bacterium (assembly GCA_903842475.1). GTDB lineage: Bacteria > Desulfobacterota > Desulfobulbia > Desulfobulbales > Desulfobulbaceae > Desulfobulbus. Next base: position 2,815 of record CAIMMA010000647.1, on the reverse strand, counting down.
TTCCGGCGAGATTCCCGAGGTGGCCCTCCATGCCAGTCTGCATTACCTCTGCGATGATGCGGAAGGGCCCCGGTTCATCCTTGGGGACGAGGAATTAGGGGCATTGCAGGATGCGGTTCTGGAGCGGTATCGGGAAATCATCCTGCGCGATCTTGATGTGGCCAACCGTGACCGCAGCTTATTTCGGGGGATAAAACGAGCGCTCCACAATTGGTATCGGTTTGCGCGTTTCAGTGAAAAAATCGGCGTCCCCTATGAGGAATTTCAGGCGAGCGCCGCCCAGGCTCTGTTGACCTTTCTGCAGCAGGAGCTGGCAGACGTCCGTTCTGGCACCCGAACCTCTTCCGTCAATTGCTCCGCCGAGGCTCTGGTTACTTTTGCACTTGCCCTGGGAACCGACTTGACCGCCCAGTCGGACGACTGGGCCAGTCTTTGCGAACCCGCTGTCTAGCCACCCCGGGCCACGCCGTTGAAAAAGCTCTTCACCCCTTTGTTGCAGAAGTTCAGACAATTGCAGGGCTCGCCCGTCTCGCTTGCCAGGGGGACGGCGGTGGGGGTTTTTATCGGCATCGCCCCGGTGATGCCGCTCAAGTCCATCCTGATTCTGTTGATCACCATGGCCACCGGCAGCAGTACGGTGGCGGCCTTGCTGGTGGCCACGATTATCTGCAATCCCCTCACCTATCTGCCCCTCTATTACCTGGCCTGGCTGGTTGGCAATCTCCTGCTGCCCGGACGGGCAAGCTGGGAGACGCTCAAAGCCGGTATCGATCGGATGCAGGAAGTTGGCTGGGTCGAGGCGATTGCCGTCACCGGCCGCATGGGGTGGGACACAGGCCTGGTGTTGCTGGCCGGTGGCATGGTCCTCGCCCTGCCGATGGCCTTGCTGAGTTATCCCGCAGCCCTCCGGGGTTTTCTGCGGATCGAACGAAAGCGTTATGAAAAGCACCTGTTGCACACCAAGGGCAAGGAGTCGGCCCCATGATCGTTTCCGCAAAAAATTGGCAGGTGGGGGTCATCGGCACGGGCAAGCACGGCAGCCGATATGCCCACCATATCGTCCATGATGTTGCAGGCTTGACCCTGGCCGCTGTCAGTCGCCGCTCACCGGAAGGGGCGCGACAGGCGGAGGCGTGGGGGTGCCGCTGGTATGCGGATTGGCGATTGTTGGTGACGGATCCGACGGTGGAGTGCGTCGTGGCGGCGATGCCCCCGGTGTATAATCAGGAAATAGCCGTGGCCTGTGCCGCAGTCGGTAAGCCTCTGCTCCTTGAGAAACCCATGGCCGTTTCGGTGCCTGCGGCTACAATGATCAACCAGGGGTTTCGCCAGCAAGCCCTGCCGCTGACCATCGGCCAGACGCTCCGGTATAATCGGGTCGTGAATGTGCTGCGCCAACAGCTCGGCAGCATTGGGACGCTCCACAGCTTTGCCGTTAATCTGCGGCTGGAACCGGCCACCTTGGGCTGGCTGGATGACCCGGCGCAGGCTGGCGCCGGGGTGAGTTTGCACAGCGCGGTGCATGTTTTTGATGCTCTTGCCTTCATTACCGGCCGGAAAATTGTTCGGGTTTTGGCCGGGGCGCGCTGCGCACGATCCGTTCACCTCGAAGATGTACTGCTTGCGTTGGTGGAACTTGATAACGGGGTGATCGGCACGGTGGATTGTTCCAAGATCAGTCCGGCCCGTTCGGGGCGGTTTGAGTTTGTCGGCGAAACCGGGCAGTTGCATGGTGACCAGGTGCACCATTTTTGCGAGCGGATCCAGGGAATGGAACGGACTTCCCTTGATTTGGACCCACCGGTGAGTACCATTGTGCCGCTGCTGGAGGATTGGCTGGGAGTGCTCCGGGGGACGCACCCCAATCCCGTGCCCGGTGAGGCAGGATTGGCCGCGGTCGGGGTCGCCGTGGCCTGTCTGCGTTCTGCGTCTGAGGGACGATGGGTGGAGGTTTGACAGCAGAGCACCAGCAAAGGCGACAACCTCAGGTGATGCGCTGCTGCCGAACGATCTTGCTCGGGTTTAATGCTTAAACGAGCGCTGCCCGGTGAACAGCATCGCCACCTGCGGCTTGGCCTCGTTGCAGGCCTGAATCGATTCGAAGTCGCGGATTGAACCGCCTGCCTGGAGGATGGCGCTGACGCCTTCGCGGATACCGACTTCGGCGGCGTCACGGAAGGGGAAAAAAGCATCCGAGATCATCACCGATCCGGGCAACCCGGCCCGATCGGCCCGCACCTTGGCGTCGACTGCCTCCTGGTCGGCCTTGTCCCGCTGCCCTCTGCCGATTTCCGCAACCATATCGACGTATGGAAGGCCATGGGCATCAAAGCAGGTGATGTCGGCGTATTTAGCGTAGGCCTTGTGCACCGCGATCTCGGCAACCCCGACCCGGTCCTGTTCGCCGGCACCAATGGCGACGGTGCAGCCATCTTTGACATAGATCACCGAGTTGGAGGTTACGCCATGCTCGATCGCCCAGCCAAAGAGCATGTCCTCTATTTCGCGGGCGGTGGCTTGGCGCTCGCAGGCATAATCGGCCCCTTTATAGGTGGCGGTGGCGGGCTTCAGGTCCGAGGGCCGGCGGATGGAGTTGACCGCGGATTGCTGGACAATAATGCCGCCGTCGATCAGCGATTTGAAATCAACGAAGCGGTGCTGCTCATAGGCCGCCAGCCGGGAGATGCCAGCCATGCGGATGACCCGCAGGTTTTTACGGCGGGCGAGAATCGCCAGGGTCCCTTCCTCAAAGTCCGGTGCGCAGACCACCTCCAGGTAATTTTCCGCCATCAGTTCGGCGGTTTCCCGGTCGATG
>CAIMMA010000646.1 GCA_903842475.1 uncultured bacterium | reverse complement strand
CTTCATGGGCAGCGGTTTCATCAACTACTTCAACAAGTACGGCCGCCAGTGGCAGACGTACATCCAGGCGGAAGGGGACTACCGAACCAATATCGACAACATCGGCCAGTTCTATGTGCGCAACAAGGATGGTAAATCAGTGCCCCTCTCGGCACTGACCTCTGTCCGCAGCATCACTGGCCCGGAATTCACTACGCGCTTCAACCTCTACCGCTCGGTCCAGATCAACGCCACTGCTTCCCAAGGCTTTAGTTCGGCACAGGCCATGCAGGCTTTGGAGGAGGTCTTTGCCGCGACCATGCCGTCGGAAATGGGCTTTGATTACAGCGGGATGTCGTTCCAGGAAAAGAAGGCCCAGAAGGGTGTGTCGCCAATGGCGATCTTCGCCTTCTCGTTCTTCTGCGTCTTTTTGATTCTGGCAGCCCAGTACGAGAGCTGGTCACTGCCGTTCTCGGTCCTCCTCGCTACCCCTGTCGCCATATTAGGCGCCTTTGCCGGCCTGCTCTTCGGTTCATTTGAGAACAACATCTACGCCCAGATCGGTCTGGTCATGCTCATCGGTCTGGCGGCCAAGAACGCCATCCTGATCGTCGAGTTCGCCAAGATGGAGGTTGAGAAAGGAAATCCGCTGGTCGAGGCCACCCTGGAGGGGGCGCGCCTCCGTCTCCGGCCCATCCTCATGACCTCATTCGCCTTCATCCTCGGCTGCGTGCCTCTGGCCATCGCCAGCGGGGCCGGAGCCATCAGCCGTCAGGTCATGGGGTACACCGTTATCTTCGGGATGTTGGCGGCCTCCTTCATCGCCATATTCCTCATTCCGGTCACCTTTTATGTGGTCGAAAAAATAGGGGGAAAGCAACATGCACCGTCCAGCCCCACCGGCTCGTCATCCCTGACAATCAAAGGAAAGGAGGGCGATCATCATGCGTAATCGTATTCTCATCATTATTCTGGCCTGCCTCACCGCGAGTTGTACGGTCGGGCCCGATTACCAGCGACCGGCGGTTGATGTTCCCACCGGCTGGCGGCTGAGTGAAAAAGAAGCCAAGGACCTGGCCCAGACCGCCTGGTGGGAGCAGTTCAAGGACCCCATCCTCAATAACCTGATCACCACCGCCCTCCGGGAAAACAAGGATCTTATGATTGCCGCGGCCCGGATTGAGGAATATGCCGGCCGTTACGGTGTCGTTCGTTCCGGTCTCTTTCCCCAGGTGGGGGCGGCGGGCCAATATTCGCGGGAACAGGTTACCGAAACAGGTGACAACAAATCCTCACCAGGATTCAAGACCAACACCGACGTTTATGCCGCCAATTTCAATGCCAGCTGGGAGATTGATCTCTGGGGTCGGATCCGACGCAGCACCGAGTCGGCCCAGGCGCAGCTTCTGGCCACCGAGGAAGCACGCCAGGGGGTCATTCTCTCCCTGGTCAGCAGTGTGGCCACTGCCTATATCAACCTGCGGGATCTCGACCGCCAGGTGGAGATCAGCAAAAGCACCGCCAAAAGCCGAGGTGAATCATACGCTTTGTTTCAGGAGCGGTTTAAAGGCGGGGTCATTTCCGACCTGGAGCTGAGCCAGAACAGATCCCAGTACGAGGAAGCACTGGCCAGCATTCCCCCGCTGGAAAAGGCTGTCACCCAACAGGAAAACGGTTTGAGCGTCCTCCTCGGCCGCAACCCCGGCCCGATTCTCCGGGGGAAAACCATAGACACCCTGTCGCTGCCCCCCATCGTTGCCGGAATGCCCTCGGATCTCTTGGCGCGGCGTCCTGATATCCGTCAGGCGGAGCAAACCCTGATAGCCGCCAATGCCCAGATCGGCGTGGCTAAAGCCGCCTATTTTCCGGCCATTTCACTGACCGGTGCCTATGGCTACGCCAGCGGCGACCTCAGCGACCTGTTCAAGGGACCCTCGCGGGCCTGGCAGTACAGTGCGCCGGTGACCATGCCCATCTTTACCGCCGGTAAGATCGCCGGCGGGGTGAAGGCCGCCGAGGCCATCCAGCAACAGGCGCTTATCGGGTATCAGCAAACCATCCAGAACGCCTTCCGCGAGGTCGACGACGCCTTGACCAATCAGGCTCAGACCGCCAAGCAGCTCGCCGCCCAAAAGAGCCAGGTCGATTCGCTCCGCCAATACGCAAGCATTGCCCGAATGCGCTATGACAACGGCTATACCGACTTCCTGACCGTGCTGGACGCCGAACGGAGCCTGTTCAATGCCGAATTAGCCTATACCCAGACCAAAGGGGCACTCTACCTGGCCCTGATCAATCTTTATAAAGCTATGGGCGGTGGATGGGTAGGGAAGGCTGAACAACTGGCCGCACCCAAGGGCACGTCTTGAAAAAGGACTGGGCGCAGAGTCGGAATAGCTGGAAACCGTTCGGTACACACCAGGACGAACAACTGCGTAAAGAAAACAGGGGGAAAGCGGCAGCCTACGATTTGACCTCGGCTTGAGATTTTTTAATTGCAGGTCAAAGTATTTGCCGGATCAATAAAAAACCCGGTCGCTCTTGCGAGTGACCGGGTGTTTGTTTTCGATGGATGATCGACTGCCGATTACTTTT
>CAIMMA010000645.1 GCA_903842475.1 uncultured bacterium | reverse complement strand
TATGTAAGAATTCGACTCACGCGTACACCTGGGTCATGCAGTTTTCCGAAGCCGGAAATGCGCTGCTTTTCGCAAAGGCGACGGCGTCATCAATTTCAAGGTGAATACGCTCTTCCTCTTTTCGCATATCTTCCTTGCTCACAACACCTTCATCCACTAGTCGTTTGCCGCAAATTACTATTGGATCTCGCTGACGCCACGTTTCATATTCCTCCACTGTGCGGTACCCAATGTCATTATCAAAGTTGGGTCCACAATGTTCACGCCATCGGTACGTAAGGAACTCGAGCAATACCGGCCCCATGCCGGACCGGATTTGTGCTACTGCATCGCACGCACATCTCCAAACCGTTTCCACATCATTACCGTCACCACGTTCTGTCCGTAATCCGTGCGCAGCAGCCAATTGGCCAATGGTACGACATGCAGGCTGACGCACCTTCATCGGAGAATATACGGAATATAAGTTATTCTCACAAACGAATAGGACAGGCAGTCGCTTAAGAACAGCGAAGTTCAGACTTTCATGGAAAACACCAGTTTCGGTTGCGCCATCTCCAAAAAATACCGCGACAATTCCATCTTGCCCACGCATTCTGGCGGCCAAGGCAACGCCCACGGCTATAGGGATGGTGCTTCCCACGATAGGGGTAGCGCCTATAAATCCCGCGTTCAGATCGGTAAGATGCATCGAGCCACCTTTACCGCCTGAACATCCTGTTGATTTGCCGTAGATCTCGGCTAACATGCGCTTCAAGTCTCCACCCTTGGCCAGATAATGGGCATGACTCCTGTGACCGGACAGAACCTTATCTTTCTGGCTCAAGGCAGCGCAAACCCCAACTGCAGGCGCCTCCTGGCCTATGGACAGGTGGACAGGACACCGCATTTCCTGTTCAGGGTATAACTCAGCAATACGTTCCTCTACAAGGCGTATTCTCAGCATTTGACAATAAAGACTTCTTAATGTCTTAGATTTTATTTCCAAATTTGATCTATTCATTATAACCGATCTATTTCAGTATTGCCTCAATTGCTTTATATGTCTGGACTCGGCCTATGGAGGATCGGTTTCCAACGATTGTGACAGCCTGAGCCCCGACCAGATTAGCTATAAAGCCCGTTACATCCGCAGGATATTCTCGCGCTTCACACAGCGAAGAAATTGCAAGCACTGCGTCACCAGCTCCAACCCGATCCACAATTTTAGTCGCTAGTGCCGGGGTCTCGAAAAACCCTTGTTCTGGCCGATAGATCAACGTGCCGCGATTGCCTCTTGTTACCATTACCGAGCGACTTCCCATGCGTTCACTAATTTTTTGAACCAGTGGTTCCAAGGGGCCCGATCGTCTCCGCTGATCCAGGCGAACTTCCCCTTCATGAACACAGACGTAATCCGCGCGTGGATACCGAGAGATCGTATGAAAGCCATGATTTGCCGCGTTGATTTGTGTATTAACAGACAGGAAACGTGCCGAATCGCAAAGTAGGCTCACAGCCTGACGAGTGATCAGCCCGTGCCCGTAGTCAGCAGCAATGGCCGCGTCAAATTGCGGCAATTTTGATCCTAAGACCGAGAGCAATTTCTGTTCCGCGAGTTCTGTCAGTAGCGTGTCGTTCATTTCGTAAACTTCTAGCAACTTAGTGACCAGATATTTTTCGACAAATCGTCGCTTGACTATGGTAGGCGAATCCGGTTTGTAAATGAAGACTGGATCAACGTTAGATTTCAAATTTTGTCGAATGAAATCTTCTCGTGGGTTATCGATACCCAAATACGTTACAAGTTCAACCCGGTTGCAAAAATCTGCTAGATGGTTAGCAATGGCAACGCTGCCACCAACATTGATTTCTTCGGACAAATATCTCAAGGCCAGGATAGGCTCCTTGGCCGACTTACCCAGAGTATCACCGTAAACGTACTCGTCCAGGATAACTTCGCCGACTACCATCACCGTCATTGACTTGAGAGAGTCCAGCATCGAAATAATCCGGTCGGCGGAGTATTTCTTACGGAATGACTGGAGATAAGCGTCAACATCCGGTGGATAAACAGAAAGAAAATTGTTGAGTAGTTTTGATGAAGAGAAGGTGATGTCATCGGTGAAGTGGATGCGACCGCCTATTTCTCGCACTGCGGCCTCTTCGTCGTTTATTTTACCTGTGATATCATCTTCACGGTTGATGTAGTCGCTACCCTTGACATAAACATCCGGCCTAAGAACACAGATAGTCTCCACTGCGGTTGGCCACTCGTTGATAGCCACGAAGTCTACCATTTGCAATGCGGCTAGGCTTTCGGCCCTCAATTGGTCGTTAAATACCGGGCGGCCTGGGCCTTTGTTCACATAACAATCTGGCGTAATAGTCACCACCAGGATGTCACCCTCACGCTTTGCAGCGGAAAGATGCCGAATGTGGCCTGGGTGCACGAGGTCAAATACTCCGTGGCAATGCACAATGCAAAGACCTTGGTCCCTCAGCCCAGCGAGACATTTCCCCAAGGCTTCCATCGGCCTTATTTTGTCTTGAATGGAAACGGGGCCGATTTGAGATGTGGAGATTGTCAT
>CAIMMA010000644.1 GCA_903842475.1 uncultured bacterium | reverse complement strand
TTGTCCCCTTATTTTTTGCGCCGGGCGATGCCTACCAGTTTGACTGGAGCCATGAATGGGTCGTGCTTGACGGGGTAGTTCAGAAGGCGAAGGTCGCACATTTCCGATTGTGCAACAGTCGCCATTTTTTTGTAATCGCCTACCCCCGCGAGAGCACCGAGATGGTGCTTGATGCACATAACCGAGCTTTTTCTTATTTCGGCGGTACCTGCCGGCGCGGGATTTATGACAACATGTCTACGGCGGTGAACAAGGTTTTGCCTGGCAAGGAACGCGTATTCAACCGCCGCTTTGTTCAACTGTGCAGCCACTACCTGGTGGAACCCGTGGCCTGTACGCCTGGTTCCGGCTGGGAAAAAGGTCAGGTCGAAAAACAGGTGAAGAATATCAGGGAGTGGCTGTTTACTCCTCGCCCTCGGTTTAAGGATTACGAAGAACTCAACGGCTGGCTTGCCGACCAGTGCTTGGCGATCAGTAAAAAACGCATGCATCCTGGGGACAAAGAGCGCACCATCTGGGAGATGTTCCAGGAAGAACAACCCAGTCTGATAGCGGTTCCCTCCCCATTTGACGGGTATGCTGAAAAAGAATGCATGGTTTCTTCGACCGGCTTGGTCAATTACGATCGCAACCACTACAGCGTGGACAGCACCATCGCTGGTCAAACAGCCACGGTTCGGGCGACAGCAGGTCTGATCCAGGTGGTCAAGAACGGTGCGGTTGCCGGTGAGCATATCCGGCAGTTTGGGCGGGATAAAACGATCTATGATCCCTGGCATTATCTTGGCGTCCTCGAGCGCAAGCCGGGAGCTCTGCGCAACGGTGCACCCTTTCAGGACTGGGAACTCCCGCCTTGCCTGCAGCAGGTCCAGCGGCGACTCTTACCCCGCCTCGGAGGTGATAAAGAGTTTGTTGCCATCCTGATCGCTGCCCGTGCACACGGCTTGGAAATCGTTGAACGGGCATGCCGCAAGGCAATATCGGATAAAACTATTCGCAGCGAGGTGGTCCTCAACCTGATCGCCAGAGAGTTGGACCCACCACCTGTGGATCCGGTATCCACCCCGGAGCGACTCTCTTTGAAAGAGGAGCCCATGGCCAACTGCGCTCGCTATGATGCGCTCCGTCAGGAGGTGGGTCATGCAGCGTCATGAACTCATGGATCTGCTCAAAACGCTTAAGCTCTACGGCATGGTCAGCACCTTCGACGAGACGTTCACCCAGGGAATTCGACACCAGCAGACAGCCCAGGAGATCTTTGGCCACCTCTGCCAAGCTGAGGTTGCCGAGAGGAGGGCAAGATCTATTCGCTACCAGATGGGGGCGGCCCGCTTCCCAGGCCCTAAGGGCTTGGACGGCTTCAAGTTCGACCACTCTTCTGTCAACGAGCCGTTAATCCGGGATCTTTACAGTGGTCACTTTCTTGAACAGGCCAGGAATCTGATCTTTGTTGGCGGGACGGGAACCGGAAAAACCCATCTGTCCATTGCCATTGGCTCCCACTGTATCAAACTGGGGCATCGAGGACGGT
>CAIMMA010000643.1 GCA_903842475.1 uncultured bacterium | reverse complement strand
TAATTGACCACATTATGGATAATTTTGACCTGCCGGGGAAATTGCCCCTGGCGACGATGGTCTTGCCCCTTAGGGACAATAAATCCCAATATCACAGTCATCCCATATAACATTGGCCGATTGATGGGCGCGCCCTCCATGCTGGTCGAGGTGTCGAGCACCAGGGCGACCGGGCAACGGGTGGCGGGGTTGTTGGCGAACTGCAGGTCTTGGTTGGATTTGGATGTGCGTGAACTCATGATGCGGATCCTTTCATGTTGTGTGTTGCTGCCGCCAGGAATGCCGGCGGCCATTGTGGGGTTGGGGACATTGGGGACGAACGGGAGCCAGGTGCGGTTGGGACAAAGCCCATGCCGGCGCGGCAGATGACTGTGGAGTGGCGGAAGGATTCTGTGACGCTGGCGGTTTCGAACTGTCCTTGGTGCGAGTGGGCATCAGCTCGTCGGAGTGCCAGCCTTTTTTCAGTTCGTCGCCATAGCGCCACAGGACATCGGACCATTCGTCCAGGGTTGGCCTGGCGGTGGGATTGCTGTGTCCGTCGACAAAACTGCGGATGAACAGGGTTTTTATGGCAAAGGGGAGGTGGGACCACATGAACCTCCAGTTGCCGTCGAGAAAGCAGACTCTGTCGGTCCTGCCGCTGCCGGGGTCGAACGGCGTCTTCCCCTTCTGTAGGTTCTCGATCGGATGTCCGCCATCGCGGTGGCTGTAGGGATGGAGCCCAAGCATCAGAACCTTGAAGAGCAAGACGGCGACGCTGAATTTTTCATGTTCTGGGTTGCGCGTCACGTCGCTAAAGCCCTGCTGCAGTTCGGGCGGCTGGAATTCGGGAACAGCCACCCGGCAACGGTAGATTCCGGTCGACGACCGGATCTGATAGCTGTCGCAGTCCAGGCAAGAGACGGCGCCGGTATCGGGGACGAACAGGAAGTTGGCGGGATTGATATCCCCAACGAGAACCTGATAGCGGTGGAGGGTCTGGATCAGTTCGACGAAGCCCATCGCCACCTGAACAGTCTTCCGGCGGTCCCAGCGAGGTAACCGCTGCTGCACTAGCCGGGGCTGGCAGAAGGTCTGGAACGACACGCCCTCGACCTGTCGCATCGCCAGCCCGATGAACCTTCCGGCATCGTCATGAACTGTCATCCTCGGCCAGGCGAAGCGCGGATCGTCCCTCAGCGGCAATGCCGTCATTGCGTGGATCTTGGCTGGCAGTTCAGTGTCGTTGGCGAGCCGGTCCTTGAAATAAAGCTTCACTAAAATGCCAGGACGGTTGGCGAGTTGGTGCACCGCGCCCTCGCCTCCGCGTGCCAGCTCTTGCCCGAGCAGTTCGGGCTCGCCGGTGTCGCTGTAGACGAACCTTGGCGTTGACGGTGGCGAGACTGCTGGCGATGGCTGCGGCACCTGATAGGCGAAGGGAGAACTGGCCGCTCCCCCGCCGAAGGTTCTCAGGATGCTGGTGATGATGCCCATTGGGGAGGCTCCTTTCTGTGTCGGGGTTCTGGTTGTTTTTGGTCTTTTGCCTGGCTGGTCGATGGTCTATGGCGGATACCCCTAAAGGGGTAATCCATCCATATACCAAGCCAGCCTCCTCAAGGTTCATGGTCGATGGCGGATGGTCCATGGCCATCCATCAAGCAAACTCATGTCGGTTCGCGGTGGACTCGATCATGGCGAGCCACCCCGGTTCTTCAGTTTCCAGCCGGTGGCCGGCGGGGATGACAAGTTGGGCGGCGGATGCGGTGGCGCAGATATGGCCTGAGTGGCCGGCGCAGGCAGTACTGGCACCCGGCAGTGGCGGTTGATCCAGGCGCAGACGTGGAAGACCAGCCAGCGGGCGATCATGAAGGCGCCGACAACGGTCCAAGCAAGCAGATCGCCGGCCCACTGCAGCACCATCCAGGCCTCCCGGTGGTAGCGGACCAGCAGCCAGACAAGAAGGCAGGCCGCGGCCCCCATGAGGATGTACGGCAGGATGGCGACGACCGCCCAGCCAATGAGGGCCAGGACGAGGAGGTAACCGCAACCGGCGGACCCGGTGTTCGAGGACGTGTTTCTGGACATGATGGACTCCTTGGTTGATGTGGTTGAGGTAGTGATTCGCGGCAACAAAAAGGCCCGGAGCATACTGGGGATATCCAGCGCACTCCGAGCCTGTTGATGGAATCGTGAGTCTTAAAGTAGAATGGTCATGACGGGGACAACGAAAACGCCTCCCGCTGTCCGGCGGTCACCGGGACGGAAGGCGCTGTGATGATGCGGGACGTTGGCTGATAAAACCTGCCCGCCTGGGACCAGCATCAGGCCGATCAGGGTTAAATCAAACATCCCATCATTTTCTCAATGAAATCTTTCTGACAGAATCCTTTTCAAAGTATGCCATCTCTAGCTGCCCATTGTCAAGATACAAACATATACAGGCCTTGTCGGCCGGTCGCCAGAAATACACGGCAGAAATGCTATCTTTGATCCCGAGGCAATTGAGATTCTCTTTTTTTCCGTCAATTACAATCGTTCCATTCATCTCTCCCTTTTCAACAAAAAGGTTCAGTTTAACAGATAGTCCAGACATCATCCCGTTCCAATTCCCTTCGAACTCGCTGAGCCTTGTTTCCGCTGCAGAGAACGCCGTGGCTGAAACCAGTAATACAAACATGAATACAATCAAGAAAACGCGAAGACATCGAGAATGCCCAATAAATCTTTGCATCACATCACGGATTTTTTGACTTAGATTTCTGTTTGTCATGTCCATGCTCCTCTTGCCTGGGGTGGTTCTGTCAAACGCTTGGTGCGTATTGACACTCTATTTGTCGAGGCTCTTGCAAAACCCTCTGGAACTGGAATGCGGCACCGGCCGACTCCTGGCCTGCGGCAGTTACTTTAATCCGGCAGTTGCGTTCCGCAAGCGGTTTTATCCCCCCCCTAAAAATATATACAAACAATTGCGGTGCATCTTTTTATAACTCAATATCCTGCCATATTATTAGTCTCTGGTGACATGTGGTAATTCACAACGACGGAGGCAATCAAGATGAGCGGACTGGTGGTCTTCGGCAATCTCTACACTCACGTGGTGAAGGAGCTCCGCGCACCGGCGGCCAGCCCGCTGGATCGGTTGGCACGTCGCGCCGGTTCGTAGATGCCTTTGCTGGATTGTATGGAGACCGGGCGCCAGCATTGTACCCGCCAGCGCCCCGTGCCCCATTGTTCTTCTCCTTCCTTGGTTACTTCTTGCCGGTCAGCGTTCTCTGCAGCAGCCTGAACATGCTGGGCACGAGCTCGTCCAGGCTGGTGATCACCTCGCTGGCATCGGGCAACAGCTGCTTGATGTAGTCGTGGTGGATCCCGATGCCGTAGAACTCGAAGCCCAGCGCACGGCCATGCTCGATCGCCTTCTCCGTGGTCTCCACGACATCCGCGCGACCATCGGTGATGATGACGATGATCTTGCGGG
>CAIMMA010000642.1 GCA_903842475.1 uncultured bacterium | reverse complement strand
GGATGCGGGCTTCCTGATTCCCGAGGAAATCATCGGCCTTGACGATACCCGCATGGCCTGGAACGAGCAGGCAGCCCTGTACCGCCGGGACGACCAGGAGGTCATGCAGTCGGGACAGCCCAAATTGCATTATGAAGAAATCCAGACCACGCCGGACGGCAGCCAGATTACCCTCTTGACCTCCAAGGTGCCGCTGCGGGACGAAGACGACCGAATCATCGGGATATTGGGAAGCTACGAGGACATCACCGAGCGTAAATGGACGGAAGAAGAATTGCTCAAGGCGCAAAAGCTTGAGGCCCTGGGACTGCTCGCCGGCGGCATCGCGCATGATTTCAACAATATCCTCATGGTGATCATCGGCAATATCAATTTTGCCATAATGGGGCTCTCGCCGGAAGAGAAAGCCTATGAACGCCTGCGCATCGCTGAAAACGCCGCCCTCAAGGCAAAAGACCTGACCCGGCAGTTCCTGACCTTTTCCCAAGGGGGAGACCCGGTCAAAAGTCGGGTCGCCACCGCCCCGCTGGTAACAAGTTACGGCGCCTTCGCGATGAGCGGGGCCAACGCGACCATTGGGTACGCCATTCCCGACGATCTCTGGTATATCGAGGCCGATGCAGGACAGATCGGCCAGGTGCTGACCAACATCCTGCTCAACGCCGACCAGGCCATGCCGGAGGGCGGCACCATCAAAGTCCAGTGCGAAAACGTTGTTGTCGGTGCGGAGGACAGCCTGCCGCTTGCCAGCGGCAAGTACGTGAAAATCACCATCCAGGACCGGGGCAGCGGCATTGCTCAAGAAAACCTCAGCAGGATTTTCGATCCCTATTTCACCACCAAGGAATCAGGCCGCGGCCTCGGTCTGGCTTCGGCCTATGCCATCATCAAAAAACATGCAGGCCATATCGCGGCGACCTCAGCCGTGGGCGCGGGCACGACCTTCACCCTGTACATTCCCGCCGCCGCCCGCCCCGCCCCGCTCCAGGCGGAAAAACCGCTGCCACCGGTGGGTGCGAAAAAAATACTGCTCATGGATGACGACGAGGTGGTGCTCGAGGTGGTGAAGGACATGCTCGAAGAGAGTGGGCACCAGGTTGCCTTGGCGCTCGACGGCACAGAGGCGTTATCCCGATATGCCGCGGCCCGGCAGACAGCCGCCCCCTTTGACCTGGTGATCATGGATCTGACCATTCCCGGCGGCATGGGGGGCAAGGAGACTATCCAAAAGCTGCTGGAACTTGACCCGCAGGCCAGGGCGATCGTTTCCAGCGGCTACAGCCAAGACCCGGTGATGGCGGATTACAAGCGTTACGGATTTAAAGGGATGGTTGCCAAGCCGTATCGGCTTGCAGAGCTGCAGGCCCAATTACAGCGGATCTGGGCAACGAACTGAGCCGGCTCGACCCGACGACGGACGAGGGTTCGGCACGGAAAGGAACGCCCAGTCGTCTATTCGAATTCTTTCCTGAAGGCGGCGAATGCGGTTTTCAGGGTTTCGATTTCTTCCTGCAAACTGGCCACGGCAGCCTCAAGGGCATCGATACGGGCAGGTTCCGCTGCCCTTGCCATCAGGACCGGCTCCTGCCGGGCCACCGCCTGCTCCACCGGAACCGCCCCGGCCTCGCCGGCCAGCAGATGGGCGAAGCGCTGTTCTTTTTGGCCGGGTTGCCGGGGCAGTTGCACCACCAGGCCGGTGGTCGAAAGATTTTCCAGGGATTGAAACACCTCCTCAAGCCGCTCAAACGAACAGAGATTGTCGGTTCGGGTGCGCAGCTCGCCCGCTGTTTGCGGGCCACGGAGCAACAACAGGCTCAGTAGCGCTGCCTCGCGGCTGATCAAATTCTTTTGCTTGGCAAACGCCTGCCAATATTTCGGCACCCGACTCGCATCGCTCTGATAGACCAGCTGCTTCTGTTTCAACGATTGCAAGGCGTCGGCCACCGTTTCCGCATCCAGGACCAGCACCGGGGCCCGATTGGTTTTCTGATTGCAGGCATTCACCAGGGCATTGAGCGAAAGGGGATAGTATTCAGGGGTGGCCAGCTCTTTTTCCATCAGGCTGCCCAGCACCCGAACCTCGATCGCATCCAGTAGACCATCCATTGCGCACCTCTCCCGTAAGCGGCTCACCGACCGCAGCATTTCTTGAATTTCCGACCGCTGCCGCAGGGGCAGGGGTCGTTCCGGCCGACTTTAGCCGCGGGACAACCGGTACCCCGGTCCGCTGCAACCATATCCCCGTCGACATACAGCCATTGCCCGTCCATTTTCGCAAAACGGCTCACTTCATGGAGCACCGTGGCCTGCCGAGCCCTACGTGCGGTTGCTCTGAATTCGACCAGACCAACCTCGTCTTCTGCCCGCCCCTGCTCGGTTCGAATAATTTCCAGGCCGCACCAGGGCGTGGTGGTCTCGATATCGAGGGCGGCCGGCCGGGTCGACGGATGCCAGGTCCGCCACAGATAAGCGCCATCACCGACCACATAGGCACTGTACCGGGAGCGCATCAGCGCTTCCGCCGTCTCGGCCTTTTTCAGGCCGGAAAGCACGGCTTGACAACATTGTCGATACAGCGCTCCGGAACAGCAGGGACATTGCAGATCGATTGCCGCGGTATCCATGGTCAAATTTTCTTTTTGATGTCAATGATGGGGGTGCCGTCGATCATATCCAGCCCGGACACCAGCAGACGACACCCATCGATTGCCAGCACTGCCAATTCGGAAATTGCTATGGGGTTCGGCCGTACCGGGCTGCGGGTCGCAAAGACGCCCCTCAGCCCCCTTGAGCGGTCACCGCGCGGGTACACCTGAAGCTGGTCACGCGACGACCGGTGCAGCCAGAAGAGCACCACAATGGTCTGGCCGACGGTAATGCCGTCCAAGCCCGCTTGATACGCAGGAAAGATCTCCAGAGTGCCAACCTTTGCGGAAACATCAAAATTCTTCGGGGCATCCGCCAGGGTGGCAATGTCGCAGTGCAATACGCCGATCAATTGCAGCACGGGTGGTTTCATCACGGGGGCCTCGTTGGTCAGGATGGTACAGCAGGAGCCGTTGTCATTGGCCAGATTTCCGTTTGCCGGGCATCCGACGTCGAACCAGCCAGCCCGCAGGCGGCAGGCAGACCGTATACGGCCCGCGCTGCTCGGCCTCGTCAGCGATCACTCGACCGAAAAACCCGCTCGGCAGCCGTCCTGGACCCAGATGCCGCCCCCATCCCAGCCCCAGTTCCGGCCGTATCGGCAGGGCTTGCGGGACAACTGCCGGACGATGTCGACCCGGGCATGGCGCAGGTTGGCTCGACAATAATTGTCGCGGTCATCCCGGGACTCGCAGGTGATCGTCCGTGACGACCGCCAGCGGCGATGGTCGTCCCGGGGTTGGTATTCATAATCGTCGTCGCGTTCCTCCTGGCGCTGCGAGCCAAAATCCCTGGCCCCGATCAGGCCAAGGGCCATGGCCGCCGTCGCATTGGAGTCGCGGCTGCTGTAGTGGTCGGTGCGCTCATCGCCGATATCGAACTGCGCCCGGCAACCATTCGACACCCAAACGCCGCGCCGGTCATAGCCCCAGGTCCGCCCCTGGTAGCACCCGGACTTGCTGTACTGGGTCGCCAGGCGCACCCCGCCTCGCGTATCCGCCGCACAGTAGCGGGTCTCACGATCATTGGATTCGCAGACGACCGTGCGGGCACTGGCGAGGTTATCGCCCGCCAGGACGGCAAGCCCGACGATGATGGCCAGGAAAGACGTAAAAGGCAAGTTCATGATCGTTCTCCCATGCTGCAGGTGATGTTACTTGTTCAGCCACTCGGCCAACGACAGTTGCCCATCGTTATTCTTGTCCGCCGCCTGGAAGGCCGCCCGTGTCGACGCGGTGAACGCCTCGATGGTCACCGCGCCAGGCTGCACGGGATTACCGTTCTTATCGACCGCCGGCGGATGCTCGTCGCCGGCGATACGCCCGTCACCGTTACGGTCGAGATGCCCGAAGGCCGCAACGACCCGGTTACGGAATTCCTCCCAGCTGACCTTGCCGTTACCGTTGAAATCGGCGGCCTTGAACGCGGCCTTCGGTTCGGCGGCCGGGGTTGGGTCGCCGGCGACAGCGCCAACGGCGCCCAAACACAACACGGCGATAATCAGGGCCGGAAAAAGGGATGGCCATTTCCAGGCCACAGACGACGTTTTATTTTTCTTCATCACAGGTTAGACTCCTTGCTGCTTGGTGTTCCATAATACTGCGGCCGGCGAACCGATATTCTTGACGCTTTATTGCAATTGCCGGATACGCACTTCGATCCCCGGCGTGTTCTTCAAGAGTACCGTTAGTTTTGTCGGGTCGGTATCGACATAGTGGTAGGGGTAAAGCATTTTCGGTCTGAACGCCTTGGCTGCATCGGCCACCATCTCCGGGCTCATCGTCGAAGGGACGCTCATCGGCAGGAAGGCGCAGTCGATTTTTTTCAGGGCCTTCATTTCCGCGATGTTTTCGGTATCGCCCGCCACGTAGATCCGCTTGTCGCCAAAGGTCAGCACATAGCCATTGCCGATACCTTTCGGGTGAAAGGCTTCGCCGTTATCCCGCGTATGCACCAGATTATAGGCGGGAAGCGCTTCGACGGCGATGCCCGCCACGGTCAGGGATTCGCCATTGCGCATGACCCACCCCTCCGGAACCGCCCCGGAACAGATGGGCGGAATGACCACCACCGTCTCCTTTTTCTGGATCCGCTGCAGGGCCTCCAAATCGAAATGATCGTTATGGTCGTGGGTAATAAAAATCAGGTCGGCCTTGGGCAGCTGCGTATAATCGGCCATCCTGCCGTAGGGATCGAAATAGATCGTCTGGCCGCGGAAGGTCATCATCAGCGAGGAATGCCCTAGGAAGGTGATTTCCAGAGGCCCAGCCGAAGTTTTGATGACATCCTTTTCCACCGCCGCCCGGGCGGGGACGGTCAGCACGCCGATGGTCAGCAGCACCAGGAAGGCAAAGGCGATTTTCATAGGAGAGGGTCCTCTGTAGAGGGTTGGCAATTACCTGCAAAAGGCAAAACCGCAAGCTGTTGTTGCCGAATCGACACCGGTTCCGATGCCACGAAAAAAGAACGGTTATGCTGTGTATGATAAACCATGCGGACCGGAGAAAAGTCAATACTCTCGCCGGGGGGTGGCGTGCAATTACGAGGGACGCTGTCCGAGCCATGGGCGGAGAGGCGAGCAAAGGGCAACCGGAGTGCGGAAAAGACTATGGCAGACGAGCGAAGCGACGACCAGGAGGGCTCGGCAATAAAAAAAAGGCAGAGCCGTAAAGCCCTGCCTAGAGACTCCGATTTTCCGGAGATAAAATTAAACAATTACGCGAACCCTGCAGATTCGAGCCCCCCTCCCAACCTTGTAAAACGTATGGGACGACATCGTCCTGCCGGTTGGCAACGGGGTGGATTGGTGTGTCCTTGCTGGCAAACGGGGCGCGCTCCTGACCCTGACAGTGCCTTGCCGTCACCCCTCCTGCCCCCTTTTACACCTACTCCCCCGCCGCTTTGGCAGGTACAGTTTTGACGATGGTGCCTTGCGGTCCACTGGCATCAGGGTGACCGGCTTGGGAAATGGACAGGGCTATCAGGAGCGAACACATGCCGGCCAGGAACATGAAGATGGTTAATGGGTATTTTTTAAAAATAAAACGCTTGGTCGCTGCAACCGATATATTTTTTGTCTGGAACATGGCGGATAGTTACAAAGGGGCTGGAAAAAAAATTCTAACGATCAGGATTACGCTGCATTGGTCAGTTTGATCTGACCGGCCCTGATCACGATTATAATCGAAAAAAAAGGAGCCACACAGCAGGCTGCGTAACTCCTTGATAGTGCATGGTGCCGGAGGTCGGAATCGAACCGACATGGGGTCACCCCCGCTGGATTTTGAGTCCAGTGCGTCTACCAGTTTCACCACTCCGGCGGAAAGGTGCCCCCTTTCATACCGCACCGACCTTTTCGCTGTCAAGGGGAAAGCTGGTGTTGCCCCTTGATCGAAAGTCGCAAGAATTGACGCTGCGCTCTCCGGAACCTGTCTCACCCACGGAGACCGCCGATTCCCGGTCTCGCCGGAGTCGCGGCGACGGTATTAAAAAAACAAGGCGGAATCAGACCATCAGCTGGCGGAATCCGGTACGCAATGGGTTTTGAGTTGCCGACTGCCGGCTCTTTCGAGTACATCTTTGCAGTGCGGCATGCCTGCCCATGGGCCGGCGAGCGATGGCGGTTTTACCCCCATCCCCTGGATCCTTTTTCTTCACGACGCGATTGATCGCTCCCGCAGGAGCGCTCCGGCTGACGCCCAACCCCATCTGGAAAGGACACCATGAACATTCTGATTCTCAACGGCAGCCCGCGCAAGCGGGGGAACACCGACCTGATCCTAGAGCAAATCGAGGCAGGCATCCATCGCTGCGGCCATCAGGCCGAGCACATCAATCTGGCGCATCTGGACATCCATCCCTGCACCGGGTGCGGCCACTGCGAAACCGAGGGGCAATGCATCTTCAACGACGACATGACCCCGCTCTACGATAAAATCGACGCCGCCAACCGAATCGTTTTCGGCAGCCCCATCTACTTTTACGGGGTGACCGCCCAGGCCAAGGCCTTTATCGACCGTTGCCAGGTCCTGTGGAGCCGTAAATATCTGTTGGGCGAGATAAAACCCGAACGTGAATACCGCCGTGGCTATATGGTCAGCGTCGCCGCCGCCGATGGCGGCAAGATTTTCGACGGGGCACGGGTGACGGTCCGCTACGCCTTTGACGCCATGGATTTCACCTACAGCGGCGAACTGCTGGTTCCTGCGGTCGACTCCAAAGGAGCGGTTGCCGACAAGCACGACAAGCTGGAAGAAGCCGTGCAGCTCGGCCTGGAAATCTGCCGAAGGGCGCGGGCAACCAATGCGACCTGAAGACCTGGCCCCCCGTAACCTTCCCGGCATTTTTTTGCCCGAAAAAGGAACCTCTCATCACCTCCCCTGACCAGCGATCCCCTGCCATGCCCACGTCCTCGCCCACCGCCCCGTTGAGCACACCCCGCGCCGCAGCGGTCGAGGTGCTCTGCCTCTGGGCCACCACCCATACTTCGATCGATCTGCTCTTCCACAGTGCGGTGGCCGCTCTGGCCGACATTGATCGCGGCCTGGTCAAGACCCTGGTGTACGGGGTGCTGCGGCAAAAAGAATATCTCGATGCCATCATCCGCCGGTTTTCCAAACATCCGCTGACCAAGATGAAGCCGCGCACCCTGATGACCCTGCGGATCGGCGTCTACCAGCTGCTGTTTCTTTCCCGCATCCCTGAATCGGCGGCGGTCAACGCCACGGTCAACACCCTCAAGGCCGCCGGCCAGCCCGCCTGGCTGATCGGCTTTGCCAACGGCCTGCTGCGCACCGTGGCCCGCAGCCGGACCACCCTCCCGACCCCGGAGCAGCTGGCCGAAGGCGACCGGCCCCTCCTCAATCATCCGGCCTGGCTGATCGAACGCTGGCGCGCCCAGTTCGGCCCCGACACAACCAAGGCGATCTGCCGATGCAACAACAGTGAGCCGTCGCTTACCCTGCGGGTCAATTGCCGCCGCACCAGCCGGTCTGTTCTGCAGGCGCTGCTGGAAAAATCTGGCATCACGGCTGCCAACGGGTTCTACAGCCCGTCGGCACTGATCGTCAAAACCTTCCCCGGCGGCGTGGCTTCGCTGCCCGGCTTTGCCGAGGGGTATTTCCAGGTCCAGGACGAAGCGGCGCAGCTGGCCTCGCTGCTCATCGGCCCCCTGCCCGCCGGCAGCAAGGTGCTCGACGGCTGCGCCGGCCTGGGCGGCAAGACCAGCCACCTGGCCGAGCTGCTGCCGGCCGACGGCGTGATCGTCGCCGTCGAGCCGGAAACACGCCGATTCGGGCTGCTCCGCGACAACCTCAAACGGTTGGGCCACCACGAGTTGGTCACCCCGGTACGCAGCGACCTGCAAAGCTACGCGGCCACCGGCCCCCAGCCCTTTGACGCCATCCTCATCGACGCCCCCTGCTCGGGCACCGGGGTCATCCGTCGCCAACCCGATATTCGCTGGAACCGGCAGCCCGAAGACCTGGCCCAGTACCAGCAAACCCAACTCCAGATCCTGGCAACTGCCGCCACCCTGCTGCAACCGGGGGGCACCCTGGTCTACGCGACCTGTTCGCTGGAGCCGGAGGAAAACCAAACGGTGATCCATCGATTTCTTGAACGCCACCCGCAATTCGCGGTCAGCAAGGCCACCGGACTGCTGCCGGAACCGGCCCGTCGTCTGGTGGATGGTGCCGGTTTTTTCCGCACCAGCCCGGCCGATGACCTGGACGGCTTTTTCGCGGCCCGTCTGGTTGATCAGCGCACCTTGTAGTTTTTTCCGACAATGTTTATATTCGTGGCCCACAGCTTAAATCCCCTCAAACCCTAAGGAGTACTCGCGCATGGCTGTCATAAAATCGACCATGGATCTGGTTATGGAACGCGCCGCCCGTATGGGCATGGCGACCCCGGACGAAATGCAGCAAGAAGAAAGCCTCAAAAAAGGCATGCAATTGACCGCCGAATACCTCAACGGCGAGCAGGTGGCCCTTGCCGTAGTCCTGAGCGAGCAGGATCCGGCCCAACAGCCCGCCATCCGCAAAGGCATGCTTGCCTCGCTAATGCGCAATCTGTTCCTGCCCCCGCGACGAAGACGGCATCAAACGCCTCGGCCTGGCGGTACAGGGCATCGTCGAACTGAACCAGGGCTCGGGCGACATCGTGACGCTTTGCCAGGAACTGCAGACCATCGCCTCCCAATACGGGCAGCATCGCACCCAGCTGTACGATCAACTCAAGGAACAGATGCGGGTACAGATCGAACAGTTGCTGGCGCGTAAAGGGATGAAGGCCGACACTTCCAAAATCGACCCGACCACGGAACCCCAGTTCAAGGAGCAATGGACGCGGCTGGAAATGGATCTGGAGGGCCAGTACGGCCAGGCGCTGGAACAATACAAGGCCCAGCTCAAAGAGTGGACCGGGGCCTGAGCATGACGGCCAAGGTCGAGCTGGAACGCATTGGCCGGCTGCAGTCCACCCTGCGGCGGCAAAAAATCGATGGGTTGCTGGTTTCCCAGCCGGACAACCGCCGCTACCTCAGCGGCTATACCGCCCCGGACCACGGCATCCAGGAAAGCGCCGGTTTCCTGCTTATCCCCGCCGAGGGGAACCCCTACCTGCTGACCGACAGCCGCTTCACGCTCCAGGCCGAGGCCGAGGCACCCCTTTTTCAAGTCCGCCTCTACCCCAAGGGGCTGCTCAAACTGCTGGAGCAACTCACCGCCCAACTGGGCCTCCGCACCCTGGGGTTTGAAAGCGAGTACCTGCTGTACGCCACCTTCCAGCGGCTTTTGACCATGGCCGCAAAACGAGGATTGACGCTCAAGCCCCAACAAGGCTTAATCGAAAAGATGCGGATGGTGAAGACCGAGCAGGAGCTGGACCTGCTGCGCGCCTCGACCCGGCTGAACGAACAGGTCTTCCAATCGGTCTACCACACCATCGAGCCGGGCATGACCGAACGGGAGATTGCGCTCGCCCTGGAGCTGACCATGCGGGAAATGGGGGCGGAAGGACCAAGCTTCGACACCATCGTCGCCTTCGGCACCAATGCGGCCCGACCCCATGCCGTGCCCACGGATCGTGAGCTGCAGGCCGGCGACCTGGTCTTGATCGACATGGGCCTGGTCTATAAAGGCTATTGCTCCGACATGACCCG
>CAIMMA010000641.1 GCA_903842475.1 uncultured bacterium | reverse complement strand
CAGGACCCGGCGTTCAAACCCGCCGACGACTCCGTCCTGGAGCGGCTCGCCCACACCAGAAGAGGACCGGCAATCGCCAAAGCCATTGCCCAGAATGTCGATGCCCGCCAGCTGCTGCTCAATCCCGAAACCACCCTGGCGCAGTTGCCCGACCATCTCCTGGAGCGACTCAAACAACCCGAGTGGTCGGCGCCGGTGCTGGCCAACGCCGCCCAGCAGATCGCCGAGGCCCCGACCGGGACCGACGGCCAGGTCGACTTTGCTGATTTCAACCGCATACTCAGCCACTACGAACATCTCCTCGACAGCGAACAGCAGACCCAAGTCGCCCAACAGGTCGGAGCGCAATTGGCCTCCCTGGAAGGACTGGCGCTGAGCAATATCATTACCCAAAAATTCAGGGGACTCTTCGGTGAACAACTGTATCGTCAGGTCATTACCCAGGTCACCGATGAGCTCCTGGACGAGACCGTCGAGCATCTGACCCCCAAACAACTCAACCGCATGATCGCCGTTCTTACCAGCGATATCCCCTTGCAGGTCGGCAAGGAAAAAAACCCGGAATTCAAGCCCGCCGACGATGCCGTCCTCAAACGGCTCGCCCACACCAGAAAAGGACCGGAAATCACCGAAGCCATTGCCCAGAATATCGATGCCCATATGCTGCAGGCACCGCCGGAAACCATGCTTGTTGTTCCGGAAGGTCTGGCGAGGCGACTGCAGCAACCGGCATGGTCCGCCCCGGTGCTGGTTGCCGCGGCCCAACAATCCATTGATCCCGCCAACTACAAAAACGGCAAAGTGGATTTCTCCTCTTTTGAGCGCATGCTGACCCAATACGACGCCCTGCTCAACAAAGAGAAGCAAGTGCAGGTGGCCACCCGGGCAGGTTCCCATCTGGCTTCATTAGATGAGAAGGAGCTGGGCCTGTTCCTGGTGCAGAAATACAAGAATTTGTTTGGCGAACAACTCTACGAGCAGGTCATCCATCATCTCTCCGATGAGAAACTCGAGAAAATTACCGCCCAGATGCAAGCAATCACCGAGGGTCGGGAAGATGTGTCGCTTGATCTCCGCGACAAGGATGTCGAAGAGGCCTACCAGCGATTGCTCCAAACGGTTCGCGGCGAAAAAATGAGGGCCATCATCGAAATGAATCGGGAACAGAAAAAACGGCGGGAACAGGAAAAACGGCGAACAATCGGCGACGATCTGGATAATCTCCTCCAAGGCTCTCTCCAAGGACTGGAGAAAACAGAGGTGTGCCAGGCACTTCCGGGCACCATCAGGGACCTGTTGCGCCAAGGCAAGGAAGAAACCGCCGACAGCCTCCTGATGCAACTGGCAGTTGCCTTGCGCCATCCGACTCCTTTGATCCAGACCAATGCGGCCCAAGCGTTGGCCGGTGCCAGCGAGCAGCTGGTCGTTCTCGGTCAATGGCAACGGTTGGGCAAACTGCTGCCCGCACTCCAACAGGGGCTGCGTGTCCCCGGAGTCGACGAAAAGGGGATCCGCCAGGCCACCGCCGCCATAGGGGGCCTCTCCGATTATTATCTTGCCGGCAACCAATACGACCAAGCCGTGACAACCGTTGGATTTCTGCGAACCCTCTCGACCGAGGACGCCCAGGGTACCGGTCACAACCCGCAACTGAGCCAACAAGCGAGCGAGACCTTGAACAATCTCTGTTCCCAACCGATTCTGGAAGAATTACTCACCCTCTATCTCCACTCGAAAACACATCAGGAAACCGCCGGCAAACTCCTGATCGGCATGGGAAAACAGGCCGCGAAGTTTCAGCTGCAGCACCTGATGAACAATGAAAGCCGATTCGAGCGGAAACAATTGCTCTCGCTGATCAAACAGACCGGCAATCCGGCAACCACCATCCTGCTGGAGCAGTTGCACAAGGAGTCCCCCTGGTTTGTCAGCCGTAACATCATTCGGCTCCTGGGGGAAATCGGCACCCCTGAACTGCTTGCCGAGATTCGCGACTTTACCGGACATGCCGATCTTCGCGTACAGCAGGAAGCCATCAACACCGCCTTGCATATCGGCGGAGAGGATCTCAAAGATTTCCTGCTCCATGCCCTGCAGACGGTCGCTGATCCGTTGAAGAGCAAAATCGTCCACCACATAGCCGCGGTCAGTGATGAACGCTTTGTTCGCCCCCTCATCGATCTGCTGGAAAGCTCCAAACCGTTCCTCGGCAAAAACAAGGATGACCTGCAGCTGTCCATTTGCGCAACACTAGGCAAGATCGGATCAAAACGGGCGATCGCCTCACTGAGCCGGGTGGCGCAAAGTAAGAATGTCCTGGGCTTGGGAGGGAACAGCAGCGAAGTGCGGCAGGCTGCGGAACAGGCCCTGGAAAAAATCCGGGGGGGGGCGACCGCCTCCCTGCGCGAAGAGGAGACGAGAGAAGAACAGGCTGGCCTCGAAGAACAAGGAGTTCGGGCCGACGTATCGCCGACCGAGACGCCCTCTGCTTCGGTTGCTGACGAAGAAACCCAAATCTTTGCCCTGGCCGCCCAAGGCCTACGAGATCAAGCCAAAAAACGCTTGCTGGACCTGGTCATTGCCACGGCCAAGTCCAAAGATTTCCCTACGGCTGAGCGGCTGCGGGAACGCATCTATGAAATCGACAGCCTGGCGCTGGGCGAAATCATCCGCGCCGGCGAAATCATCGAGCAGGAAAAACGTGGGGCGATCAAGGGGGAAGATCTTGAAATCTGGGCGGCGCTGACCGACCGACTCAGCAGCGAAGAATTCCAGACCATTTACCATGAATTCATTGCCCGCCGGTACAAGCCCGAAGAAACCATCGTAGCCCAGGGCGAAAAAAACGATGCCTTGTATTTCATCAACCAGGGGAGCATCAAAGTTTCGCATCTGGTCGGAGCACGGGAACTCTTCATCACCAGCTTGAATCGCGGCCAGATTGCCGGAGAAAACTTTTTCTCGCCCTCCTTCTGGACCGTCACCCTGACTTCGCTGACCCCGGCGAGTGTTTATATCCTCCCGCAGGAGGCGCTCAAGACCTGGCAAGAAAAATTTCCGGGACTGCGAACCAAGCTGCACGATTTCTACAATGCCGGCAACGACATCCGGTCCATGCTCGAGAAAAAAGGGCTGGAACGCCGCCAGGACCAACGATTCACCCTGGCCCGCAAGATTCAGGTCCAGCCGATCAACAACCTCGACACCCCCATCGGCCGGGGGTTCCGTGCCGAAACCGCCGATATCTCGCTCGGTGGGCTGGCGTTTCTCATCCGTATCTCCAAGCAAGAGAATGCCCGCCTCCTTTTAGGCAGGCGGATGCAGGTGGTCTTGCCGGTCGGCGGCGAGAACAACTTCCTGCATCTCAAGGGTCTGGTGATCGGCATTCAACCGTTCCACCTCCTTGAAAACGATTATTCCGTCCACTTCAGATTTGAGACGCCGCTGGAATCGCAAGAACTGCAGAACATCCTCGGTTGACCCGCCGTTCCAGGACCCAACTCCAGATACGTAGCCAACGGTATCTGCATCAGCCGGGGGCATCATTGAAATCTGGCGCCCCTGCTGCGGCAATACCCCTGGGGATACATCAATCGTACGACAGGGAGCCCTTATGCCGGATGTGATCACCACTTTTTATGTGCAGCAGTTGCCCGAGGCGGAACGCAACAACCACATCCTGCAGGCACCCTGTCCGTTCTGCACCGAAAAAAATGGCGAAAAAAAAGGATTACTGGTTGTTTTCCTCAACCAGGAAAGTTTTTTTCACGGTTATTTCCGCTGTCAGCATCGCTGCGTGGCCGGTGGTTTCCCCTTGCATTTTGCCCGGCTGCGCGGCATCAGCCCGGCTCAAACGCCGGGGTACGATCCGGATCGCAACTATTTCGGCCGCGAGGTCGATTACCCGGTTAAAAATCTCAACAACGAACTCCTGTCCTTTTCGGACAAGCTCACCGCTGAACTCCACCAATACTTCCTGGCGGGCGGCGTCGCACCCGAAGTTCTGGGCGAATTGCAGATCGGCTATAATGGCCGCTATCTGGTCTATCCCTACGTGCAGGCTGACGGTAACTGTTATGCGGCCCGCTGCGTGCATCCGGAACGGCCGGAAGATTTTTTCTGGTACGGCGACGAACGATTTTTCACGGAAGGATTCCGCATTTTTAATGCCCAAGACATTGAACGCTGCGAAAACGGCACCCTCTTCCTGGTGGAGGGCGAAAAGAATCTGCTGCCCTTGAAACAGCTGGGGCTCCCCGGCATCGCCGTGCCCACAGCGGCGGACCTTGAACATCTTGAACCGCTGCGCCTGGCTTGGGTCCAGACCATCTTTCTCTGGGTTAATCACAACGCCGAATCCGAGGCCATGGCCAAGGCTTTTGCCACCCGGGTGGGCTACAAGGTGCGAATTATCCGCTGGCCGGAAAACGCTCCCCGAAACACCGCGCTTTTCCAACTGGCCACCGGGACCAACAACCAGCTGCAGCAGACCGTATTCGCCATGGTCCGGGAGGCGCACGCCTTCTCCCCCTTTCCCACCCCGGCCGGTGAATACCATGCCTTCAACGAGCACCTGCTCCAGGAATCAGCCGACAGCTACGCCAACCTGACCAGCGGCTTTGCCAAGCTGGATCGGGCCCTGGGAGGAATCCATGGAATCAACATTGTGGGGGGGACGCCCAAGGCGGGCAAATCGGCCTTTTTCATCCAGATCGCCTCGACCATGGCCCTGCGAAAACTGCCCGTGCTCTACTATGATTTTGAAAACGGTCGCCAGAAAATCTATCTCCGTATCCTCTGCCGCCTCAGCCGTCTCAGCCTCGAGCAAATCAGAAGCAGCACCTTGAATCCGGAGGAACGCGGTCGGCTGCAGCAGGCGCAGCAGACCCTGCAACGCTGTCTCCACTGGCTTCGGGTGGTCAATGACCGCAAGTTGACGCCCGAAACCATGCGACGCCATATCGATTTCCTCCGCCACGAGACCCGTTCCGACTATGCCGTGGTGATCATCGACAGCCTCCACAAACTGCCGTTTAAGGATATCAGTGGGCAGCGCAGCGCGATCGACGGCTGGTTGCGGCAACTGGAGGCGATCCGCGACGAACTGGCGGTCAGTTTCCTGGTGATCTCCGAACTGGAACGGGCCGCGGACGGCCAGTTCGACCGGCAGCCCCACCTCGGTTCCTTCAAGGGTTCCGGCGATATCGGCTATTCCGCCGACAACGCCATGGTCCTCCTACCCAATTGGGATCCCTTTGACAACAGCCCGCCAACGGACCGGGTCAACGATCTTTGGCTGGTGGCCAGCAGGGAGCGGAGTCCCGGCAAGGTCGGCTCCTATCGGCTCGATTTCCCCTACTGGGGGTTCAGGGAAGAGTGACCGGGTTTCAGCTGTCGGCGAGTTGCTGCCGCCACTGGCCAAGATAAACAAGGGCCTGCTCGGCCCGGATACGACCCCGCTCTTTTTTGCCGATTTTCTTGCCGATCAGGGGGGGAAACAGGCCGAAATTAACATTGGAAGGCTGAAAATGGGCGGTATCGGATTCGGTCAGATGCCGGATCAATGCCCCATGGGCGGTCTCGGGCGGCGGAGCCGGGGTGGCTTGACCAAGAATCCGGCGGGCGGCGTTGATGCCGGCCAGCAACCCCATGGCGGTGGATTCGATATAGCCCTCGACCCCGGACAACTGGCCGGCAAGATACAAACCGGGCACCCCCTTCATCTGCAGGGTCGGCTCCAGCACCTGCGGGGCACAGACAAAGGTGTTGCGATGAATCGAGCCGAGGCGGAGAAACACCGCCTGCTCAAGCCCCGGAATGGTGCGGAAGACCCGCTGCTGTTCGGGATAGGTCAGTTTGGTTTGAAAGCCCACCAGGTTGTAGCAGGTTCCTTCCCGGTCCTCGGCCCGCAGTTGGACCACCGCATGGGGGATGACGCCGGTGCGAGGATGCATCAGCCCGATCGGCTTCATCGGGCCGAATCGCAGGGTGTCCGGGCCCCGTTCGCACATCACCTCCACCGGCAGGCACCCTTCGAAATATTTCGGATCCTCGAAGGCATGCAGGGGCACGGTCTGCGCTGAACCGAGCAGTTCGATGAACCGCTGGTACTGTTCCCGGTCCATGGGGCAGTTAAGGTAGTCGCCGGGATGCTCGTCGTCCCACCGCGATTTGCGGTAAATTATCTCCAGATCGAGGCTGTCGGCATCGACGATCGGAGCAATGGCGTCATAAAATGCGAGGTTGCCCTGGCCGGTCAAGGTCTGCAGATGCTCGGCCAGGGGCCCGGAGAGCAAGGGCCCGGCGGCAAGAATGACCGGACCAGCGGTGGATTCAGGAATCCGGGTGACTTCCTGCCGATGCACGGTGATGGCAGGATGCCCTTCGATCGCTGCAGTGAGATGCGCTGCAAATTGCGCCCGGTCAACCGCCAGCGCCGTTCCCGCCGGCACAGCGGTGGCGTCGGCGGCCCGCATCACCAGCGAACCCAACCGCCGCATTTCCTCCTTGAGCAGTCCAGCAGCCGAATCCCCGGCATTGGAGCGCAGCGAATTGGAGCAGACCAGTTCCCCCAACGCTGCCGATTCATGCGCCGGGCTGAAGCGATGCGGTTTCATCTCATAGAGATCCACTGCCACCCCCCGTTCCGCCGCCTGCCACGCCGCCTCGCAGCCGGCTAGTCCTCCGCCGATCACCGTCAGCCGTCCTTGTTCCATCATGTTCTCCACCTGGGGCAAAAAAAAAATGGGGCAGGGTGAAATCTTCCTCACCCTGCCCCGAAATCACTCAGAAAACGAGTTAATACCGATAATGTTCCGGTTTAAACGGACCGTTAACATCCACGCTGATGTAGTCGGCCTGCTCCTTGGTCAACGTGGTCAAGTGCACGCCGATTTTAGCCAGATGCAACCGGGCAACCTTCTCATCGAGCTTTTTGGGGAGAAAATACACCTTCCGCTCATACGCCTGCGAATTCTTCCATAGCTCGATCTGGGCCAGCACCTGATTGGTGAACGAGTTGCTCATCACAAAACTGGGGTGGCCGGTGGCGCAGCCCAGATTAACCAGCCGCCCTTCCGCCAGGAGAATCAGCCGTTTGCCGTCGGGGAAGATGACATGATCGACCTGGGGTTTGATGTTCTCCCAGGGCAGGCTGCGGATGCCGGCGATATCGATTTCCGAGTCGAAGTGGCCGATATTGCAGATGATGGCCTGGTTGGGCATGGCCTCCATATGGGCCCGGGTGATCACATGCAGGTTACCGGTGCAGGTGACAAAGATATTGCCTTTGGGTGCAGCCTCTTCCATGGTCACCACCCGGTAGCCCTCCATGGCGGCCTGGAGGGCGCAGATGGGATCAATCTCGGTGACCAGAATCGAGGCTCCCATGCCGCGCAGAGCCTGGGCGCAGCCCTTGCCGACGTCGCCGTAGCCGACCACCACCGCGATCTTGCCGGCGATCATCACGTCGGTGGCCCGCTTGATGCCGTCGAGCAGCGATTCCCGGCAACCGTAGAGATTGTCGAATTTTGATTTGGTGACCGAATCGTTGACATTAAAGGCCGGGCACAGCAGCTTGCCCGCCTTGGTCATTTCATAGAGCCGATGCACACCGGTGGTGGTCTCCTCGGAGATGCCACGGACATCCTTCATCAATTCCGGATATTTCTCGTGCATGATCTGGGTGAGGTCGCCGCCGTCGTCCAAGATCATGGTGGGCCGCCAGCCATCGGGTCCGAAGATGGTCTGTTCAATGCACCACCAGAATTCCTCCTCGGTCTCGCCCTTCCAGGCAAAGGTCGGGATGCCGGCGCTAGCGGTGGCGGCGGCGGCGTGATCCTGGGTGGAAAAAATATTGCACGAGGACCAGCGCAACTCCGCGCCGAGCGCCACCAGGGTCTCCATCAGCACCGCAGTCTGGATAGTCATGTGCAGACAACCGGCGATGCGGGCGCCCTTGAGCGGCTGCTCGGCACCAAATTCCTGGCGCAGGGCCATTAGGCCGGGCATCTCGGTCTCGGCAATGGCGATCTCTTTGCGGCCCCACTCGGCCAGGGTCATATCAGCAACTTTATAATCAATCATGTAATACTCCTGCTCGCCCCGCATGGGGGTGAGGGTAGACGTTCAAAAAAAAACAGCGCTTACAGACCGGCGGCGGCCCGCAGGGCCTCGACCTTGTCAACCCGCTCCCAGGTGAACTCGGGCAGTTCCCGACCGAAATGGCCGTAGGCCGCCGTTTTATGATAGATGGGCCGGAGCAGATCCAACTGCTGGATGATGGCCTTGGGCCGCAGGTCAAAGACCTCGCCGATCACTGCCACCAGTCGCTCTTCGCTGATCTTGCCGGTGCCGAAGGTTTTGACGTTGATCGAGACCGGCTTGGAGATGCCGATGGCATAGGCCACCTGGACCTCGACCTCGGTGGCCAGGCCTGCGGCCACGATATTTTTGGCCACATAGCGGCCCATGTAGGAGGAGGAACGATCCACCTTGGACGGATCCTTGCCGGAAAAGGCACCGCCGCCGTGGGAACCGCGACCGCCGTAGGAATCGACGATGATCTTGCGGCCGGTGACCCCGCAGTCGCCCACCGGACCGCCGATGACGAACCGGCCAGTGGGATTGATAAAGTATTTGGTGTTGCGGTCGATCATATGGGCCGGCAGCACCGGTTTGATGATGGTTTCCATCACCGCTTCCTTGAGGTCCTCATAACATATCAGGGCTGTGCTGGGTGGAGAGGACCACGGCTTCGATTCGTTTGGCGACATTATTCTCGTATTCGATGGTCACCTGGCTCTTGGCGTCCGGCCGCAACCAGGGCAGCACGCCCGCCTTGCGCACCTCGGCCTGGCGTTTAACCAGATAATGCGCATAGGTGATGGGCATGGGCATGAGCACATCGGTTTCATCGCAGGCATAACCGAACATCAGCCCCTGATCGCCCGCGCCCTGATCGAGATCGAGTCCGGAGCCTTCGTCGACGCCCTGGGCAATGTCGGCCGACTGCTTGCCAATGGAGGTCAGCACCGCGCAGGATTGCCAGTCAAAACCCATGTCCGAGGAGTTGTAGCCGATCTCCCTGATGGTCTCGCGGACGATGTTGGGCATATCGACCCAGGCCGAGGTGGTGATCTCGCCGGCGATCAGCGCCAAACCGGTGGTGACCAGACTTTCGCAGGCCACCCGGGCATGTTTGTCCTGGGTGAGGATGGCATCGAGGATGGCATCGGAGATCTGATCGGCGACCTTGTCCGGATGCCCCTCGGAAACCGACTCGGAGGTAAAAAGATGATTGGCCATATGGGTCTCCTTGTGGAGTTGCAAAAAAGTATCAAAAAACAACCCGGCCTTTGACGGCGGAGTTGATTGGGCAAGATGGCGCGGCTCAGACCGGGGTGCAGCCGACGATCGGTCAACCGAGAAAAAAAGAACACCACCGGATCAATCGCCCACCATGGCACGCATTGCGAAAACTGGTATAAGTACAAAAAGTATCGAAAAAATTCAACCAAAACAGCTAAAATTCCGGCCAAAAAGTGCCTCCCGCGAAAAACCGTTCAATTTGACCGCTCTATCCGCTATACTTGCATCCATGCTGCCGGCAACACCCCTCCCTGCCCACCACGGACTTCGGATCGCCATGCAACCGTTCACCCTCCCACCCGCCCGCACCCTCCTCAAGCCATTGCTGGTGCTGGTCTGGCTCATCCTCTGCGGCCTGCTGATCAAACGGGACATCCTGGTGCCCAAGATCGATACCCGCGAGGCCCTGACGCTGACCCAGGCCAAGGAAGAACAGTACTACGGCATCTGGTTCCAGCAAAAACGCATCGGCTCTACGGTGGAACGATATGAGCCCATCGACGCCGACCGGATCCAGGTCCGCCAGGAAGCCAATCTGCAGGTGCAGTTCGGCGCCGCCACCGAGCCGATTCGGATGGAACTCAACGGCGAGTTGTCGACGTCCATGCACCTGCAGTCATTCGTCTTTCGCTTCACCTCGGCCTTCTACCGGATGGAGGCCAGCGGCCGGGTGCAGGGCGCCGAACTCCACCTGACCCTCAATACCGGCCAGAACCCCACCACCAAGATCATCCCCTTGACCGCCCCACCCCAACTGCCGCTCAACCGACGGGCACAGCTGTTGCATCAATTGCCCAATCCCGGCGACAAGGGTACGCTGACCTTGTTCGACCCCCTCTCGCTGACCCCCAGACTGTCGATCGTCCGCTACGCGGGCCGGGAAAAGCTCGAACTCAACCGCCGCATCCACAACCTCTTCCGCTTTGTCGAGACCTTTGACGGCACGGAAGTACAGTACTGGCTCAACGACCGCGGCAAGACCATCAAAGAAATCTCCCCCGGCGGCTTTGTCCTGCTGGCGGAGACCGCCTCACAGGCGCATCAGCTCACGACGCCGGAAGACCCGTTGACCAGCCCTGTGGCGATCCCCGCCACAGGGCGCCTGCCCGAAGCCGGGGCCGAACAGATCACCTACCGCCTGACCCTGCCCGCAAACCACGCGCTCCAACTCGACGGCGGCCGACAGCAGCGCACAGGGGACCTGCTCACCATTCGACGGGAACTGCCGGAGCGGGCGGCCTCCAACAATCAGTGCCACCCCAATGCGGACCTCGCCCCCAGCCGCTACCTCCCGGCCGACCATGTCGAGATCACCTCCCAGGCCGGCCGAATCGTCGGCAAGGAGACCAATCCGCACAAGCAAGCCCGACTGCTGGCCGAATGGGTCCACCGAAACATCGAAAACCGGCCGGTGCTGGGACTTGCCGATGCGCTGACCACGCTGCGGACCAAACGCGGCGACAGCAACGGCCACGCCGCCCTGTTTGCCGCCCTGGCCCGGTCGCTCGGCATCCCCGCAACCGTGGCCATCGGCGTGGCCCTGGACCAGGGGACTTTTTCCTATCGGGCCTGGAACGAGATCTGCCTGGACCACCAATGGTTCAGTCTCGACCCCTCGGCGGATCAATGGCCCGCGGATCTCACCCATATCCGCCTGCTGCGCGGCGAACTGATTGAACAGCTGCAGGTGGCTCTGCTGCTGGGCAAACTCAACATAACCGTCCTCGACCAAAGCCATGGAAATCCTGCAACTCACTGACCTGACCAAGACCTTCGGCGGCTATACCGCGGTTGACGCCGTCACCCTTTCGGTGGGCCGGGGGGAGATATTCGGTTTCCTCGGCCCGAACGGGGCCGGCAAGACCACCACCATCAAAATGATCGCCGGCCTGCTCCAACCCGACCGGGGCGAGATCACGATCAACGGCCACCTGATGCGCCGGTTGCCCCTGCGCTGCAAGGCCGACACCGGCTACATCCCCGATCGGCCCTGGCTGTTTGAAAAACTAACCGGCAGCGAGTTCCTTGCCTTCATCGCCAGCCTCTACGGCCAAAAGAGCGAGACGTTTGCGCCCGAAGCCGAGCGCTACCTCCAGATGTTCGACCTCACCGCCTGGCGGGACCACCTCATCGAAAGCTACTCGCACGGCATGCGCCAGAAATTGATCATGACCTCGGTGCTCATGCTCAACCAGCCGCTGCTGGTGATCGACGAACCCATGGTCGGCCTGGATCCCAAGTCGGCGCGGATTGTCAAGGAACTGCTCAAACAGCGGGCCGCGGCCGGGACCACCATTTTCCTCTCCACCCACAGCCTGGAAATTGCCGAAGAGCTCTGCCAGCGCATCGCCATCATCATCAATGGCCGCATCCGGATCGTCGGCGACATGGAGGCGCTTCGCCGGGAGGCGGGCCAGGCGGCCTCGGGCCTGGAGGATATTTTTCTTGCATTGACCGGGGCCTGGGAACTGCAGCACATCATCAAGGCCCTGCAGGAGTGAGCATGCATCCCTTGTTCCAGCCGCTGTGCCACAGTCTTCGCAACCGTTTCCTGCCCGGCGGCCGTCCCTCGCTCCGAACCTTGGGCCTGGCGCTGTTCGGCCTGGCGCTGACAGTGGGCCTGTACCTGGTCAGCCTCAAAGTGGTGGGCTATTTCCACCGGCAGAGCGAGCTGGGGGTCTTTCTCAGCCTCCGGATTTTCCAGATGGCCTGGGTGATCATCTTCGCCATGCTGATCTTTTCCGCCATGGTCTCGGGGGTCTCGACCGTCTTCCTCTCCCGCGACAACGAAATCTTCCAGGCCGGCCCGGTCCCTGCGGGCGAGCTCTACCTGATGCGCTACCTCACCACCTGGCTCTACACCTCCTGGATGATGGTGGTCTTCTCCCTGCCCGTCTTCGGGGCCTTTGGCGCCGTGTTCCAGGCCGGCCCCCTGTTTCCGCCGCTCCTCCTGCTGGCCGTGCTCGCCACCGCCGCCATTGCCAGCGGCATCGGCCTGTCCACCATCATCGTCCTGGTCACCCTTTTTCCGGCCAAACGAACCAAAGATATCGTCGTCTATCTGTCGCTGCTGTTCAGCATCCTGCTCTTTCTCGCCTTCCGCCTGCTCCGTCCAGAAGAATTGGCCGACCCGGACAAATTCCCGGATTTCATGGAATATCTCAGCGCCCTCCAGACCCCGGCCACCCCGCTGCTGCCGCCGTCCTGGGCCGCCAATCTGCTCACCGCCTACCTGCGCGAGCAGCAGGTCGACTGGCTGCTCGCCGCCCTCCTGCTGTTGACGCCCCTGGTGCTTTTCTTCCTCGGCCAATGGTTGATGCAGCGCTTTTTCTTCGCCGGTTTTTCCAAGGCCCAGGAATCCTTCGGCGGCCATCGCAATTTTGCCCCGCCGCCGGCTAACGCCTCGGCGCTGGGCTGGATGCTGCGCAAGGAGCTGAAAACTTTTGGCCGCGACAGCGCGGAATGGTCCCAGCTGTTTCTCATCGGGGCGCTGGTGGTGATGTACCTCTACAATTTCAAAGTGCTGCCGCTCGACCGGGCGCCGATGGCCACCGAACACCTCGGCAACCTCATCGCCTACGCCAACATCGGCCTTACCGGATTCCTGATCGCCTCGCTTTCCGCCCGATTCGTCTATCCGTCCATCGGCGCCGAAGGCGAGGGATTTGGCCTGATCCGCTGCGCTCCCATCAGCCTGCGCCGCTACCTGGCCTATAAATACTGTTTCTACCTGATCCCGTTTTCACTGCTCGCCCTGGTGCTGCTGATCGCCAGCAACCACCTGCTGGGGATCAAGGGACCGATGCTCTGGATCTCGGTACTCACCGGCCTGATCATCACCGCCGGCGTCGTGGCCATGGCCTTGGGATTCGGGGCCTGGCACGCTGATTTCACCATCGAAAACCGGGCGGCGGTGCAGGGCAGTTTCGGCACGATACTTTTTCTCTTTTCCGCCCTGGCGCTCACCCTGGTCATCATTGGACTGGCAGGATTTCCAGCCTATCGATGCACCCGCAGCTGGCTGGGCCGCACCCCGCTCTCAGCCCTTGATCTCGCCCTGTCGCTGGCCATGCTGCTGGCGATCATTGCGGGGACGGCGGCAATCTCGGCCTGGTGCCTGCGGCGTGGGCTCCGCAAACTGGCACAATCGGCCTGAACAGCAATTGTCCGGGCAAGGCGGCATTGGAGGCGCAACCATGCTCAACCGTGAACGGCATAGCCGCCGTCGACCACCAGGGTCTGCCCATGGACCATGGCGGCCAACTCGCTGCAGAGGAATAAGACGACATCGGCCACATCCTCGGGCGTGGTCAAACGGCCCAGCGGGGTGCGGGCCAGGGAACCGGCAATGATTGCTTCGCGGCTGGGAAATTTCTTGAGCGCATCGGTGTC
Source organism: uncultured bacterium (assembly GCA_903842475.1). Taxonomy (GTDB): domain Bacteria; phylum Desulfobacterota; class Desulfobulbia; order Desulfobulbales; family Desulfobulbaceae; genus Desulfobulbus. Next base: position 1,433 of record CAIMMA010000641.1, on the reverse strand, counting down.
GACCACCCCGGCGCGCACGGTATTGATGGTGATCCCGCGCTCCCCCAATTCCACCGCCAGATGGCGAACCAGCGACTCCAGCGCCCCCTTGGAGGCCCCGACCACGGTATAACCGGGGATGGCGCGCACCGCCCCGATCGACGAGATGGCGACGATCCGCCCGCCGCCGGGCATCAGAGGCACGGCCTGCTGGGCCAACAGCAAAAGCGCCCGGGCATTGACATTGATGGCCCAGTCCCAGTGATGGCTGGTCAATGCCGACACCGGCCGCTGGACCCCGGAGGCGGCGTTGGAGACCAGTATATCCAGGCGATCATAGCGGCGCTTCAACTCATCCATCATGGTGGTGAGACTGGCCTCGTCGGCGAGGTTGGCCTTGATCGCCAGTCCCCGCCCGCCGGCTGCCTCGATGGCGGCCACAGTGGCATCGGCATCCCCGCGGTGACGGACAAAGTTGATCGCCACCTCCGCACCTCGCTCGGCCAGTCGCAGGGCCACAGCCCTGCCGATGCCGCGTGAACCCCCGGTGACCAGCGCCACCTTGCCTTGCAGATCAATCATCGGTTTTTCTCCTTATGGCTCCTGTCGTAACACCCGAACTTGGCTTTGGTTTTTCCGTGTTTTTTTATAAAAATCATTTGGCCACCGAAGCCGCTCTGTGCAGCAGCAGCCGCTTGATTGTATTTTTGACAAACCGAAATGGATTGAAACGAATGGGCCCCAAAACATCGGGAACCACAAACCCCTGCACCCCCAGCGCGGTCGGCGCGGCCAATGGAAAGACCAGATCGGTCACGGCCGTGCCTTTGATCCCGGCCCGGCAGGCGGCCCCCCAGAGCGGGCAGAGCGCCGGCTCAATGCCCAGAAGCGTAAGCAGGGCGGTATCGATGGCCACGGGGTTGGTCCCGCCGGCCAGCACCCCCAGTGCAAAAGGTTCGCCGTGGACCGGACCGGTCCGATGCATGGCAACGATGCCGTCCACCAGCGAAAGGCTCGACGGCAGCACGGCCAGCAAATCCACCAGCAAGGCGGCAAACCGGCCGTTGCTGCCGCCATGGGCCATGTGCCACCAGGGTTTCTGAAAACCGGAGACACACCCGAAATAGTTTTTGACCGCCAGGGTAACCAGCACCTGGGAATGGGCCTTGATTCGGGGCAGGTTGACCAGGAGATCGCATTCCATGGCCGCCGCCGCCATGGCTGCCGGATGCCCGCAGGGCAGGACCAGCGGTTGGGTCCGGTTGAATTCCACCACCGTCACCCCAAGGGACTGCAGGGCGGACAAGGCGCCGATGGCCGCGAGTACCGACCGCGCCGAACCAAAGGCAGGAGAGTCGCCGACCACGACCTGCGCCCCCTGTTCCAGAAACCAGCGGGCTACGGCCACCAGAATCCGGCCATCGGTACAGGGCAGCGGTCCGTTCCTGGCGGTG
>CAIMMA010000640.1 GCA_903842475.1 uncultured bacterium | reverse complement strand
GTTCCCGCGCTGCAGCCGGGATCGAGGACTGCATACGCCCTGGTCTTGCCGCGATCGTTGTATAATTGGACCAAATCGCCGTTCTTTATCTCTTTTTTCCCCGCATCGTTTGGGTTGAGAAAAACCTTGGCCTTGTTGTCCTGCAGTTCGAGGAGAATGGTGTTGTTGGAATGGGTGGAATGGACCCGGTAGAGCGAGTTCTTGGTTACAAACCGAAATCGATATTTCTCCCGAGCCGCCGGGTTGACCTTGTACTCGGTCTCGGCATAGGTCTCTTTGTGGACGGGCAGTTGTTCGCCCTCTTTGAGGAACAGGTCCTCGTCCTTGTAAAATTCGATTCGGCCGCTGCGGAGAAACTGGGCAGTCGCCTTGATCGGTGCGGGATAACTCGGCGGTGGAAAAGGAACTCGGTGCTGGACCTGCTCATAGAAGGGGACCTGCCGATCACCCGGGGCAGGCGAATGAAGACGAACGGGCCCCTTCTTCAGCATATCTAAAGTTATACCAGCAGTTTCAAACCCGCCAGTGGCCAAGAGGAGCTCAATGACCTTGAGGGCCGCCTCGTTTTCATCGAGTTGCGGAAAGAAATGCTGCTCAAAGGCAGGATTGATTCTTTTGGCCAACTCTCGAAAGATCCACAGTTCGGACTTGCTCTCGAACAATGGTTTGATGGCAGGTTGCTGCAACTGCAGATAGGGATGCAGGATGGTGGCCGTCAGGTCATATTTCTCATACCAGGAGGGGGCAGGCAGGACCACGTCCGACCACATGCAACTGGTCGACATCTGAAAATCGGTGGTCAGGATGAATTCCAACTCGCCGGAGGTTGCCCGCTCCTTGAGTCGATTGCTCATATTGTGCTGATCAAAGGGATTGCCCCAACCACCAACCATGGCTTTGATCCCATTCTGGGGATAACCGGGACCCTTACCCTGAAGAAAATGAAGATAGGCAACCCAGTTGAGCTTTGATCCTTCCGGAAACCACCAACTTTTGACATTGAAGCGAATCCGATACTGACCGGCATAGGTGGAAATACCAGCGCCGCTTTTGCCAATACTGCCGGTCAAAACCGGGAGTAAGGAAAGCGCCCGCCCCTTGAGATCGCCGTTGTACCACTGATAATTGCTGGCGCCGTAGATGATGTGCAACGGCCCATTGTTGGCGGCATCAACGGTCACTCTCTCGATCTGTTTCGGGTCGCAACCGGTTATGGCGGCCACTTTGTCGAGCGTGTACGCAGCGAGCGTTTTTTGCAGGGCAGTGAAAACCGTTTCTACTTTGACAGTTTGCCCATCTGCGAGCGTCACTTCATACTCCCCTTCAAGCTCGGCGTTGGTCGGATTGAGTTTTTCCGGATCAAGGATTTGGAAGCTATTGCCGCTGCGAACAACAAAGAGTCGACGGTAGTCGGGAATTATTCGTGTTTCGGCATCTATTGCGAGAGTCGGTACCTCCCCGGCCAGCAGCCGTTTACCGGTATCCTGGCGAACAAGGATCGGGAAATCGGTAAAATCTTGCAGAAAGGCAGCGTCATAAAGTTTACGGTCAATGATTATTTTTGCCATACCGAGCCCCAGCGCGGCATCGGTGTCAGCTTTGATCGGCATCCATTCGTCGGCCTTGGCAGCGGTGCTGCAAAAGTCGGGATCTACAACAACGACCCTACCTCTTCGTTTAGCTTCAAGAAGGTGATGCGCGTCGGGGAGGCGGGTTTGGATGACGTTGGAGCCAAAAATGAGTGTGGTGCGGGCATTGATCCACTCGAGCGATTCTAACTCTTCGCTCTGCACTCCAAAAGTCATCGGCCAAAACATCGGCAGATCGCCGTTCTGGTCGTACCCATGATGCATGGTCCAGTGGGCTAACCCGGCAAGAGCCACTAGCGTCCCTTTTTGGACATACCCGGTTCCTGGAACCTGAATCGTTGAAGCAATGGCTTCCGGGCCATATTTTTCGGTGATTTCTTTTAACTTGCTGGCAGCGTAATCGAGAGCTTCATCCCAGCTTGCCCGGAGAAACTGGCCGCTGCCACGGGCACCGGTACGGATGAGTGGATACTTGAGACGATCTTTACCGTAGATGAGGTCCATCATCGACAGGCCACGGAGACACCCTCGAGGATTATACGAATCTTCAGGATAATCCGCCGCCTGGATTAAGGTGCTGATCCGCCCACCCGTGATCCGGGCATTGAAGCCGCACGCCCCGGTACAATTCGGCGAACAAGTAGAGCGAACCAACTGTTCTACTTCTGCGGCATAAGCCTCTGGACCACCTGAGAAATGAAAGAATTTCAACCCGAAAGCCAGGGCACAGCCCACACCCGCTGTTCCCCGCAAAAAATCTCTTCTGTCCATGCGCATGGTATTCCCCCTCCTGAAAGTAATGACCGTTAAACGACATCCTCTTCTTTTGGGGCGGCCACCAACACCCCTCGCTATCGACCTTGTCGATAGTGAGTGTCTTCCAGCATCAGTATTGCCTCAATTATGTATGTATTGTACTCTTCTACTCAAAATTTTATGCAAATAAATTGACATAGGTCAAACTACCGGAAGAATTTTTCGATTTGGATCACTTCTATCGGGACTTCAATAACAGGAGTACTCTCAATGAGCGCAACAAACAGCAGCTGCGATAATACCATAGATATCTCTGAGTTGGATGTTATTGCGGCCATGAAAGAGATCCAAGGATATATTGACATAAGCCCTGGAGACTTCCGCGAGGTATTCCAGGTCGCCTACAACCATGCTCTGAAGCGAATCAAAAACTCCCTCAAAGCCCGGGACATTATGACCAAGCCAGTTCACTGTGTCGAGTTGAACATGGATTTGATCCAGGCGGCGACCTTTTTGGCGGACAAGCGATTTTCTGGGGCTCCGGTCATTGATGCTGGCGGGAGAATTGTCGGCGTTCTCTCGGAAAAAGATTTTCTTGCCAAGATGGGCCTGGGACAACCCACCTCCTTCATGCAGATCGTTGCCCATTGCCTTAATAACAGAGGCTGCATGGCCACCTCGCTGCGCAATCATTCCGTCCAGGAGATCATGGCCGTTCCGGCGATCACCGCTGGGCTGGAGATGACAATGGGCGCAATTTCGGCCATGTTCATCGACAAGCGGATTAATCGTCTACCCATCGTTGATCCCGAGGGGAAACCAGTAGGCATCGTGACCCGCACCGATCTCGTCCAATCCTATTGTCTCACCCGATAAAGGCTGACGCTATGAACAACTACCTGGAAAAAATGCGCGGTAAAGGTCAAAGTCCTCCTGCGGTAAGCTTTGCCGAGGTTTGCTGGTCCTGGATCGGCAGCTTTCTCGGCATAGCGGCCGTAGCCCTGCTTCACTATAAACTGCTTGACCAGCATGGACTCATGTTGCTCCTTGGGTCGTTTGGCGCCTCGGCTGTACTGATTTACGGAGCTGTTCGCAGTCCCTTGGCGCAACCGAGAAATTTGCTCGGCGGCCATATCCTTTCCGCAATTATTGGGGTAACGGCATTCCAGTGGCTTGGGAGTTACCCCTGGTTGGCGGCGGCTGTCGCGGTTTCGACCGCGATTGCCTTGATGCATCTGACCAAAACCCTG
>CAIMMA010000639.1 GCA_903842475.1 uncultured bacterium | reverse complement strand
TCCCCTTGATAGATTCCTTTAATCCATTAAGTTGCGTCTTTATACTTCCGTCCAGCACCAAGTCACCAACCTTGGCAATTATACCGCCTATAATGGACGGATCGACCTGGGTTTCAAGTATAACTCGATTACCTGTTAATTTTTCCAATGTGGTTTGAATTTTACCCAACAGCGAATTGTCCAGCTTGATAGCGGAAACAATTGAACCATGACTGATGTTCTGGTCCTTATCCACCATCATTTGCATTTCATACGCTATGTCGGGCAAAATATCGGCTCTTTTTTTCTCGATCAAGAGGTTGAGAAAACTGGTCATAATGGCGTCCGCCTGAATAAGCTCGGCTATTTTTGCCATCACCTTCTGGCGCACATCAAGCGGATACATGGGATTGGTGACCGCGTCTCCTAATCCCGCAGCACCTTCTTCATACAATGCGGCGATATCACGTAACATCGCACTGTACTCTTCTGTTTTCGCCTGCTCTTTCCCCAGGGAAAAAAGCGCTTTCGCATATCGTCGGGCTAATATTGTATTTCTCACTGTACCGCACCCACTCTTTCAAGATACTGTTCGGTAATGGCAACCTGATCCGCTGCGGTCAAATTGCTGATGATCAACTGTTCAGCCAGGGCGGCGGCCTGCTCAGCGACCTCCTCCCGGAGAGTCCGTTTTGCATCTTCCAAATCACCTTGGACAGCGGCCTCGGCCTGACGTTTTATATCCTCTGCAGCCCTTTCGGCATCTGCGAGTATCCGTTCCTTCTCATTCTGGGCCTGGGCGATGGCCTTCTGCACGATCCGCTCCATCTCCTGTTCCATACCGGCGAGCCGCACTTCGAATTCTTTATAGGACTGCTCCGCCTCTGCTCGCTTCCTGGTGAGCTCTTCCAGATCATCTTTAATCTGTTGCTGGCGCCCTCCCAATCCTGCGCTGATCGGTTTCCCGGCAAACTTCACCAGCAGCACCACCAAGGCGAGAAAGTTGACGGTACGCCAAAACAGGTCTTTCAATTTTTCCGGGGCCAAAGACTTCGCCAAACCACCGCCATGCCCACCCTCTTTTGCTGCAGTTGCATGGCCGGTCGCGGCCTCCTGCGTAGCCCCATGCACCGCCTCGGCCTTTACCGAAGCGTGTTCGACCGCAGCCGGTTTCTCCGTCGCTGAAACAAGTGCAACAGGAGCCGCACTGATCAGAATCGCCAAAAATACCGACCCTAATAACGTTTTTATCCGAGCTCTCATGCGTCCAAACTCCTTCCGAGTATCTTTCCTGCCATTGCCTGGGCAAACCCAGCGGTATTCAACTGAAGGTCTTTTCTGGCGGTCTCGATTTGCACTTTGAGATCAGCCAGTTGTTTTGCTTTCACCCCATCGGTTTCCTTACGAATCACCGCAAGCTTCTCTGCCCCGACGGCCTGGGCCTGGGCACGGGCGCCATCCAAGGCTTTTTTCGCCTTATTGCTGGCCTCTCGCATCTTTTTATCCAACTCGGCCTGACGTTGACGGGCATTTTGCTCAAACTGCGCAACATCGCCATTCAGGGATTCGATTTTCTGCGCCCTTTTCTCCAGGATGCCCAGCACAGGCTTGTACAGAATTGCATTGAGAACAAACATCAATACAACCATGTTGATCATGTGCATCACCATCGTAACATCAATCGAAATCATACTAACTACCCCTCATTACAGTAAATATGGCAATTACCCGCCAAATCAAGTGAATGGCGGTTCATCTTCCGCTCAGGATAACTACTGAAAAATGCACCTGCTGTCAAATCTTTTTAAATATAATTTATAGGATTTGTCAGTTCCGCTTGTTGCTGGCCCGACCCACTGCCGCAGCGGGAAAGCGACCGGGCCGGATCAAGGGACCGGGCCCTGGGTAAACCGATTTGGGGGCATGAACGGATCCAGGTCGCACCACCGGGCCGGGGCGCCGCCCTCAACCCGGCGGGCAGGGCAAATCGGTTGTCTTGAGCCAGGTG
>CAIMMA010000638.1 GCA_903842475.1 uncultured bacterium | reverse complement strand
TGAATCCAGATTATCACTGTCGATCCAGACTTTCATCCTGCCGGGCTCTCGATTATCCCAAGCAAAATAAGGAATCGCATGGATTTGAATATCCGGACTGCCGCTCTCAAGCATGGCAACACCCCCGAGCAAATCAGTCTGATGATTCACTCGAAAAATCGGACCATCAGGCAGGGCCAAGGATTCCATCGAAGGATTATCACATTCCTCAACACAATATAAAAGCGGACCTCTCTGAATCGCTTGCTGGTTCAGGCAGCATTCAACATGCTGATTGGCCGAGACAAGGAGAACCGGCATGCCAAAGCTTATGTGGACAAGGTCATTGTCAGCCCATTCCCTCTGAAGTTCCGCATACCCGTCAACAACCTCAGTCACCTGCTTTTCACCATTAATCCATACTTCATGTGAAGTGCTCCAGTAGGGTATTCTGCATTTCACTGAAAAGGAGCACCGTGTTTCCAAGGCAAATCTCAGCGTGCTGATTCCCGCCCATGGCATTTTTGATTCTTGCCGAATGCCAACAGTAGTTCCTGCCATATTGATGGATGTTTCCGATCCGATATACAGGTTTACAAACAAAGTGAACCGATCCGTCGCGTAGATCCATCCGGGCAGTCTGCCGAAAGCCTTGAGCAGCATCGGCGGGCAGCAGGGACAGCCATGCCATTCCCAGCGATGATGCTGCCCGTCGCTGATCAATGGGTTTCGATAGAAATATCGAGTCCCATCAAGAGATATCCCAACCAGGATCCCGTTATAGAGCGCTCTTTCCAGCTCATCAACATACTTTCCTTCCGGCCTGGCAAGGAACATGGCATTATGGAAGAACGCGGCTCCCACAGCGGCGCATGTCCCCAGATAACCATCCTGGGGCAAATGGAATTTATCGCCGAACTTCTCTTCGTTTTGATCTGAGCCGATACCCCCGGAAATATACATTTTGTGTTTTGCGATATCTTCCCAGAGCCTTGATGCCGCATGGAGATATCCCTCATTTCCAGTCTCCGATGCAGCCGTTGCCAGCCCGGTATAAAGCAAGGTGGCCCTTACTGCATGTCCGACCGCTTCGTCCTGGTCAAGCAATGACACATGGTCCTGAGCATATTTGCCCCAACTCGGGCGGTCTCCTGAATATTCATGATTCCGAATTTTACTCTCGCACTCTTCCCTGCTGAGAGTCTCCCAATCCGGTTCGCCACTGTGATTCCCTCGGTTTTCCAACCAGAAACAGGCAAGATCAAGGTACTTCTCGGCACTTTCAATGCCAAGAACCCCCATAAGGTCCGGTTTCACAACCAACAAATCATACAGATGAACAAATGCTTCTTCCGGCAATGAGTGTGCCGGCACATAATTCTTTTTTGGAGATGGGCCAATCAAATCGCATAGATAATCTGCGAATTTTACTGCTGTCTTGAGAAGATCGGCTTTGCCAGTAGCCATGAAGCGATTAACGGCCGCTTCCACCAGGGCTCCGGCATTGTATATTTCATGTTGATACACAAGCAATCCGCCATTCTCACCCCACCTCCACTCCGGATGGGTCAATTGGGTCCAGGTATTCAGATAACCATCGGCATCCGCCAAGGAAGCGTTGATTATCCTGTCGGTCCACTCTTGTATTCGTGTGTCAATCAACTCGCTGCAATGATTTGAAAGGCTGTCGGATATCCCGGTGATGCACTCATATATCAAACCATCGTACCAGGGAGGTCCGACATGCGCTGCTTTTCTTCCTTCGGCAACCGCATCGAAATTACCCAAAGCACCTTCACTTTCGAATTTGCCAAGGATGTCAGGTATGGTAATTGCCTGAGTCCTATCCAATACCGGCTTGAAAAATGGATCCGTTATGACAACATCACCAGGTTT
>CAIMMA010000637.1 GCA_903842475.1 uncultured bacterium | reverse complement strand
GACTTGGGTTATCGCGCAGGGCAATAAAATAATCCCTGTCGGCCACATTGGCTATTCTACAGCAGTTCCCGAACAACCCGGAAACGCGGCAATAGTGTGTTCTATAAAAATAGGTTTCGTAAACTTCCGTTAATATTCACCATGGTTAAAAATTTCTCTTGACATGCCAGGGATGAGAATTTTCCTCTTTTTTGTAAGAAAAATAAATACTTACAATGAGGGGTTCATGTCAAACAAGCTTGCAACGATTTCGAAAGCACACACAAGAGAAATCACCCGGAATGCAGAGATTAAGATGCGGAAAAACCTGAATGCAGATGCGCTCTTCGCGACCGTCAGAATCGGATTTTCTCAAATTGAAGATCATCGGCCAGGAAATATTCACCATTCCTTGGACGATGTACTCATGGCCGGATTCGCCATGTTTTCTCTCAAAGATCCTTCTTTGCTCGCTTTTGACGAGCGACGGAGTAAAGGGCCGCACAATCTCATGACGATATATGGGATGCGCACCATTTCCTGCGATACCTCAATGCGTGAAATTCTCGATGGAGTCCACCCCGATAGTCTCCGACGACTGTTCAAAGATGCCTTCCGGCCTCTGCAACGGGGTAAGGTTTTGGAGAAAATGGTGTTCATGAACGATTGCTATCTGTTGAATCTTGACGGCACCGGGTATTTCTCCTCCAATACGCTCTATTCCGATGCATGCATGGAGAAATTCAATGCAAAGACTGGTCAGAGTACGTTTTACCTCCAGGCTGTCGGGGCGGCTCTTGTGCATCCTGATTTCAAGGAGGTTATCCCCCTCTGTCCTGAAATCATAAGAAAACAGGACGGAGAAACCAAAATGGATTGCGAGCGTAATGCTATCAAGCGAATGCTCGTGAAACTCCGGCAGGATCATCCACATCTGAAATTCATAGTCAACGAAGACGCCCTGAGTTCCAATGCACCGCATATTGCAGACCTTGAGGAGCATTCTCTTCACTATATCCTTGGCGTCAAAGAGGGAGACCATAAGTTCCTCTTTCAACATGTAGATCAGGCCGTGGAAAGTGGTGAGGCGATCGAAATGGCCCTTGCTGACAAGGACAATGCAGCCATCACTCATTGTTTCCGGATCGTATATGACGCCCCGCTCAACAAATCAAATCAGGACCGGCGAGTCACTTTTGTTGAATACTGGGAGAACAATGCAAAAACCGGAAGGACACAACATTTCAGCTGGATTACTGACTTGGCGATCACGGAAGCGAATATGTGCCAGTTTATGCGTGGTGCCCGTGCCAGATGGAAAATAGAGAACGAGACGTTCAACACCCTAAAAAACCAGGGCTATCATTTCGGTCATAATTTCGGTCTGGGCAAACAGCACTTGAGTGAAGTGCTTGTCCTGCTGATGATGCTGGCTTTCCTGGTTGATCAGATTCAGCAACTCTGCTGCCCTCTGTTTCAGGCGGCTTGGAAAAACTGGAAAACGAAGCGCTCCCTGTGGGAGAAGGTCCGCAGCAAGTTTCATGAATTCCACATTGCAACCATGGAGGAATTGTATCGTGCGCTTCTCGATCATCGACCGGTGCCATTGCCCCAATAGGACAGGCTGTCGCTATTTGTTCAAAGATCAGGTCCCTTGGCAAAAATTCCAACCAAGGACGAAAGAATAGTTCCGCTTAAAAAACGTATAACTTCAATAAACCAGAGGTTTTCTTGATCAAACCGCTGCCAGGTCAATCAGTTTTATGGGTCAGCGCTTCCTGACAGAATGAAAAAACGAGTTTCACCTGCTCACTTGAGGTCGTCCGGGAGTAGCTGCGAGATGGTTATTTTGCGTGCCTGTAGGTGCGGCCACCAGAATCTCCTAAAACAGGATTTTGGAATCTTTGTATGGATTATACAGTAGTTATTTTTAAGAACATAAT
>CAIMMA010000636.1 GCA_903842475.1 uncultured bacterium | reverse complement strand
CGCGTCCTCCATGGTGGAGGCGAGTTCTGTCCCGACCACGGTACCCAGCGCCGCCTGCATCAGGCCGGCTGCTTCGCCGATCAGAATCAGATACTTAACCCTGTTGCGAACAACCTCCTGCAACAGCGCATAATCACCACCCTTGTCGCGGCCGCCGGCGATCAGAATGACCGGTTCGGTGCAGCCGCCCAAGGCTGCCTGCAGGGCCCCGATATTGGTAGCTTTGGAATCATCGACAAAGCGTACCCCGTCAATCGCGATGACCTCGGCCATGCGATGCGGCGGCGGCTCATAGGCGGCCAAGCCGGCCGCGATGGCTTCGCGGCTGCAGTTGCACAGGGTGGCGGCAAGGATGGCGGCCGCGGCATTGAGCTGATTAACCGAGGAATGCAGCCGGGTGTCGACAAGCTCATAGCACTCCTCGATCCTGACGCCTTGCCAATCGAGATTGACACAGACCCGGCCGTCGATGACCCGGGCCGCACAGCGTGCATCCTTCCCGAATCGGAAACCGAGGACACCGTCATTGAGCGGGGTCGCATCGACCGCCGGATCATCGCTGCCCAGGATAGCGATATCTCCGGCCACCTGCGATTTGAAGAGATGCATCTTGGCGTCGGCATAGGCCGCCAGTGATCCATGCCGATCCAGGTGGTCAGGAGAAATATTGAGCAGCAAGCCGATCTCCGCGCGAAAGGCGCCGGCCAGATCGAGCTGAAAGCTGGACAATTCCAGGACGACCGTTTGATACGGCGCCGGATCGACAAAAAAGTCGAGCAGGGGCGTGCCGATATTGCCGCCGACAAACGGCGCACGACCCGCGGCCTGCAGCAGCGTACCGATCAGGCTGGTCACCGTGGTTTTGCCATTGGAACCGGTGACGGCTATAACGGGAACCGGATAGCGCCCCGCCACCAGGGCCAGTTCACCCACCACCGGTATTGCTTGCTCGCGGGCCGCCTGAATGATCGGCAGGTTCAGCGGCACGCCGGGGCCGGGGACAATCAAATCGGCGCCGGCAAGAAAGGCCGGCGTATGCCCACCGGTTTCCAGCCGAATTCCGGCCTGCTGCAGAAATTCCAGGACTTCCGGATCAATTTGGTCGAGCGTGCCCCGTTCCGAGACCGCGACCCGCACCCCCTGGCGCAACAGAAACCTGACCGTGGACAGCCCTGCCGCCCCCAGCCCGATCACCACAGCCTGCATCCCTTGATGTAACCGCACGGATTATCTCAATTTCAAGGTTGCCAGGGCAACCAGGCCAAGGATGATGGAAACGATCCAGAACCGAACCACAACCTTCGGCTCCAACCAACCCTTTTTCTCAAAATGGTGGTGAAACGGGGCCATGAGGAAAATCCGTTTGCCGCCGCTCATTTTAAAATACCCGACCTGGAGGATGACGGAAATCGCTTCCATCACAAAAATACCCCCGACAATGACCAGGAGAAATTCCTGTTTGGTGATGATCGAAATAACCCCCAGGGTCCCCCCGAGCGAGAGCGAGCCGACATCGCCCATGAATATTTCCGCCGGATAACAGTTGAACCAGAGAAATCCCAGACAAGCCCCGACAATACCGCCGCAGAAGATAGTCACCTCGCCGGCGCCCGGGACAAAGGGAATCTGGAGATAACTGGCCACCACTGCGTTACCGGCCACATAGGAAAAAATAAGATAGGTCGAAGCGGTGATCACGATCGGTCCGGCCGCCAGCCCGTCCAGACCGTCGGTCAGATTGACCGCGTTGGAGGCCCCGACAATCACCAGCACCGCAAAGGGCAGATACCACCAGCCCAAATCAGGATGAACGCTCTTAAAAAACGGCAGGCTGAGCATGCCGTCGTAGCCGGGGGTCATGAGCAGAAACACACCGACCAGCGAAGCCCCAAACACCTGCAGGGCCAGTTTTTGCCGGGCACTCAATCCCCGGGAGTTGCCTTTATTGATTTTTTTAATATCGTCCAGCGACCCGATACCCCCGAAAAACAAGCTGATGCCGATCAACAACCAGATCAATCCACTGCGCAGGTCGGTCCACAGCAGGGCCGACGCGGTCATGGCAAAAAGAATCAGCGCCCCGCCCATGGTCGGCACGCCCTGCTTGGAAAAGTGAGTCTCCGGGCCATCCTCCCTGACAACTTGTCCAATCTGTTTTTTCTGCAGCCAGGCAATGAACCGCGGCCCGACGATCACCAGAATGAGGAAGGCGGTCACCGCGCAGCCGATGGAGCGGAAGGTGATATAACGGAACACATTGAGCCAGCTCAATTCCGTATGAAAAGGATAGAGGAAATTATAAAACATAAGCCGTTACATGCTCAATGGTGCGTTTTTAAACGCTGTTCAAGTGCTTCGATGAGCCGCTCCATCCGCATCCCCCGCGACCCCTTGACCAACAGCCAGTCGCCGCCGGACAAGGTGCCGTCCGCCAACATTGCGCAGAGCCAATCGGCGATGGCCCGTGGTTCGGGAAAAATTTGGACGTCCGCGTGCTGCATGCCGCCATCCAGGGCTGCCCGGGCAACCAAGGAGGCCTGGGAACCGGTGATGGCCAGCCGGTCATACCCGAGTGCGGCGACCAAGGTGCCGATTTGGCGATGCAAGGTCTCCGACGCCTCGCCGAGTTCGAGCATGTCGCCCAGGGCCGCCACATGGCGGCAATTTTTTCCAAAGGCGGCCACAGCGCGCAATCCGGCCGCCATGGAGGCGGGGTTGGCATTGTAGGCATCGTTCACCAGTCGGAGTCCGCCCGGCAAGGTGGAGAGCACCAACCGTTTATCCACCGGTGTGTAGGCCTGCAGCCCCTGAACAATGGCTGCCGGCTCAATGCCGGCGGCATGGGCAATGGCGGCGGCGGCCGCGCAATTGGCAACATTGTGGCTGCCGTGGACCGGCACGGTGATTCGTGCCGACCATGGGCCGATATGCAGGGTAAAACGCATGCCGCTTTCGCCAAGATTTACCTGGCGCGTTACCTGAATCTGCGGCCGTTGCCGACGCCCGGTAGCGGTAACCGCAAAACCTACCTGCCGACCGCCCGATTGTTTTGCCAGCGCCACCACCAGAAGATCATCACAATTGACCACCCGCACAGCCTCGGGCCGCATCCCGGCGAACAACTCGCCTTTGGCGCGGGCAACGCCCTCGATGCTGCCGAGTCCCAGCAGGTGGGCGGGATGGACATTGTTAATACAGCCGATGTCCGGATCGGCGATGGCAGTCAAACGGGCAATTTCACCGGGAGCATTCATCCCCATTTCCAGAATGGCCAGCCGATGGCCGGCTTCCAGCGGCAACAGCGAAAGAGGCAACCCCACCAGGTTGTTGAAATTTCCCTTGGTTTTCAGAAGCGGATCGATGCCGGTGCGGGTGGCATGGAGTGCCTGACTAAAAATGGCGGCGGTCATCTCCTTGACCGTGGTTTTTCCGGAACTGCCGGTAATGGCCGCCACCTTGACTTCCGGCGCCAGAAGACGACGGCGGTAGGCCGCCAGTTCCCCCAGGGCACGCAAGGTATCGCTGACCTGAAGGTACAGCACTTCCGGCGACAGGGCCCGGGGCATCCGTTCTGCGATCACTGCGCCGGCTCCGTTGGCCACGGCGGCATCGATATAGGCATGCCCGTCAAAGTTCTCTCCGTTCAAAGCGATGAAGACATCGCCCTGCTGCAGATGGCGCGAATCGGTCGAGACCTGCGCCAGCAGTTGCCGCTGCCGGCCGGCAACAACCCAGCCGCCGGTGGCCGCCACCAGATGATGCTCGTTCCAGCGCAGCAGTCCGTTCAGCACTTCCAAACGGTCGTCGAAAAAATGTTTTTGAGTGCCGATGAGCTGATACTCCTCATGGCCTTTGCCGGCGACCAGCACACTGTCACCGGGAAGCGCCAAACTGCAGGCACTGGCAATCGCCCGCCTCCGATCCGCAATGACCGCATAACCATCGATTTGTTGATCCGACAGCAATATTTCGTCAACGGCGAGGCGCTGTTTACCCTGCTCCGAAAGCCCCTGAACAATGGCGTCGATGATTGCCTCCGGCGCTTCGGTTCTGGGATTATCCGAGGTAACGATGACCACATTGGCGTATTGTCCGGCGATGCTGCCCATCAACGGTCTTTTGCCGCGATCCCGGTCGCCGCCGCAGCCGAAGACACAGATGAGCCGGCCGGAAGCCAACCCTCGCAGGGATCTGAGCACATTTTCGAGGGCATCGGGGGTGTGGGCGTAATCGACAAAGACCGCTGGCCCGGAGGAGAGCATTTTACCCGGCAAAAAAACTCGTTCCAGCCGGCCGGGAACACGCCCCACCCCAGCCAATCCCCGGCGGATAGTTTCAACCGGTAGGCCAAGTCCTACCCCGACGCCGGCTGCGGCCAGGACATTCAACACATTGTAGCCGCCTGGCAAAGGAGAGGAAAAAACAGCCTCATCCCCATTAAGGCGCAGGACGCAACGGAACCCCTCCAGGGTCTGCGACAAAGCCGTGGCGCACACCTCGTACTGCTCCTGCAAACCGCAGCGAAGGAGAGCGACATCGGGTATGGCCTGAACCAGCGCCTCACTCCAATCCACCCCCTCGGCACCCGCGTTCAACACCACCACGGCCTTCCCGTTTTGCTTCAGATGTCGGGTGAAAAGCAATTTCTTGGCATCGAAATACCGCTGCATATCAAGGTGATAATCGAGATGATCACGACTCAGATTGGTAAACAGGGCCACATCAAAGCCAGTCCGCCCTAGACGCTTTTGCAGGAGGGCATGCGAGGAAACCTCCATAACCACATGGGTCACCTGCTGATCGGCCATGGTCCTGAACAGTTGCTGCAGACGCACCGGGTCCGGAGTCGTCAAGGGAGCGTCCTGGATGATGTGCGGACCGTCGGGTCCCTGATACCGGTAATTGATCGTCCCGAGCACCCCGGGCCGATATCCGGCGGCCACCAGCATACCTTCGATCAAATAGCTGCAGGTCGTCTTGCCATTGGTCCCGGTGATGCCGATCAACACCATCTGTTCGGCGGGATAGCCATACCAGGCAGCCGCCAGATCGCTGATCACCGCATGACAGTCCTCCACCAGAATGGTCGGCACAGCCAAGGCACCAACCCCGTCGTCTGTCTCCAGGACCACGGCCAGGCATCCTTTTCGGGTCGCCTCGGCGATATACTCGCGCCCATCGGACTTTTCACCGCGGATTGCGACAAAAAGGCTCCCGGGGATCACTTCCCTTGAATCGGCGGTCACCGCGGTTACCGGCCTGCAGAGCAAAGCCTCGGGAACCCGCACTGTTGTCGGGCAAGCGATGGACTGGATAAGTTCCCCAAGCGTGATCATAGCTATGCAGCAATCATTTGGAATCAAGGGTCAAAACACATTCATTCACCCCGGCAAGCGGAGTGCCCGGAAGCGGATACTGGGCGACAATACGTCCACTGCCGTTGACTCGAATCTTCATCTTGTACTGCTTGAGCTGCTGCAATCCTTTCCGGAGGCTCAGTCCTTTCACCATTGGCATGACAGCCACTGGTTCGTTCACTTTCACCGACGCATCCCGGAAATTGAGCCGCTTACTGATAAAAAACTGGCGCAGATTCTCCGCATTTTTCTGCGGAGCCTTGGTCAACGAAACCTCGACCGGCGCATCCTTAACAAACATGGTCAGCAATTCCTTGCCCATCTCTTCCAGCGCCGTCTTTTTGTAACTCCTATCCGAGGGCATCGGCCGGAGATATTCCTGCTCAATCGCCATCAACAGGAGAAATTTCGGTTGCTTGGCCGGGGCCAACCCGACAAACAATCCCTGCATGGAATACTTGGAAAAGGTTTTTTCCTTCTGTAACTGTAAATGCTCATTCGTGAAGACGACCAAATTTTCCTGTTCCAGCAGCCAGTTGGAAAAGAGTTCACGCCGGATCTTGACACTTTGTGCAGGGTCGAGCACATGACTTTTCTGGGTAGCTTCGTTACTCCGGGCATAGCGCTTGCCGGTGGCGTGATCAAAAATAGAATCAACCACATACGGCGTGATCCGCCAGCCCCCGTTGACCAGACTGGCCAAGGTCACCCCCACCTGCACGCCGGTTACGGTGGGTACGGCATCAGGTTGCGCTGGGGCGCTGGGGCCTGACTCCCAATTGCCGAACACCGAGCCATACAACTGAATCTGTTTTTCAAAGGCATCGAGCATCGTGCTGGTGAAACCATAATCCGGGGCGGCGACGGTCGCCGGGAGCAACCCGGTACCATCCAACCCCTCACGTTCTATTGCCGCTGCTCGAGCAAGAATAGGGCGAATGAGTTCCTTGTCGAGCACATGGTTATAAATTCGATTCACCCGATTGCTCTCATTGGCCTTCCAAAAATAATTAGGATTGAAGGATGGCTGATTGACCAAGGCCAGAATGCGGCCGCTGCCCGGCTCGATCACCAGCCCCATCCCTCTCTCCGCCCCTTGCGCGGTCAGGTACTCGCGGAACCGCTGCTCCACTCTTTTCTGCACATCCAGATCCAGGGTGAGGATGAGATCCGTGGAACTTGCTCCCAGGCTCTCCTGTCCCTGGAAATTGATATCGGGCATGTTGCTGCGCCGGAACGATCCCCCCTGCAGCACGGCATCGTATTTCCCTTCTACCCCGGCCAGCCCCACGCCGTCTCCCATGAAGCCCAGCACGTGGGATGCGGCGGTATGTCCAGGATAAAATCGGGCTTCCGCTGCCCTGCACGACACCCCTTTGAGTTGCAAGGCAGCGACTTGGGCGGCCTTCTTTTCATCGAGGTCATCGGCCAGCTCCAGGAATCGCTGCGAGCCTTTCAGCTTGGCATCGAGCCCCTCCACTGTACCGCCGATCAACGGTGCCAGCACCTCGGCAGCCTTGCGATGATCGCTCAGCTCCGCCGGATTCACCGTCAGGGTGAACAACCGGTACGAAACAGCCAGTTCATTGAATTTTCGGTCGTAAACCGTGCCCCTTAAAACAGTTTCAGCGGGCGTCGGGCCCGCTGAAAAAGTGGAAATTTTGCTGACAGCAGACTGCAGCATCCTGCCGATATCCTGGAGGGAGGGGGGGCATCTATACAGAACGACAGCTGCCGCTGTCAGCAAAATTACGAAAAGAAGTAGAAAATAAGGCCATCGTATTTTATTTTTTTTTACTCTTAAAGATTTCGCCATCACACAACTACATCCGATGCACCTGCCCTTGCCCAGGTTCAAACAGATTAAATTTCTTACCGGCAATGGTTACAATTTGAGCCTTGGAGGCCAACTGCGCTCGCACTGACAGCAGACGGACATTCTCGTTATTGATATTGGTGTTGAGGATACGCACCTTTTCGGCCCGGCTTCGCATATCCACCATCTGCCCGTGAAAAAACTGGGTAATGGTCAATCCTGCCACCAAGACAACCGCCACCATCACAGCAGTCCATTTTTTTAGTTCTGTTGATACTCCGAGACTGAACCGGGGGGCCGCCTGCCGTCCCGCCTGTCGTCCCGCCCTTGAAGCAACCTGCAGCGGTGGCCTGTAAATCCGTACATTAGCATTTGACCCCATACCCATTCTCCAATCTGTTGGTTGCTTGTAACTCCCGGGGGACCACTCCCGCAGGAAACGGTCAAACTCTTACGGCCACCCGAAGCTTTGCACTTCTGGCCCGCGGGTTCCGTTGCATTTCCGCCCTTGACGGTTCAACCGGCCGCTTGGTCAGGACTGCATAGGCCGGATTCTGCACGAACGTCTGCTTCACAATTCGATCTTCCAGGGAATGGAAGGTGATAATACAAATCCTGGCACCCGGCACCATCACCTCCGGCGCAGTGGCCAACAGCTTGGCAAGATTGTCCAACTCACCGTTGACCGCAATCCGCAGGGCCTGAAAAACCTTCGTGGCCACATGTACCTTGGGCGGATGATATTTTCTGGGAACCGCAGCAGCCACAATCTCCGCCAGCCTGCCGGTGGTCGACACCGGCGCCTCCTGCCGGGCTTCTACCAGAAAACGAGCAATTCGCCGTGCCTGCCGCTCTTCACCGTAATAGTAAAAAATATTCGCCAGCTGTTCTTCGGACAATTGGGCCACCAGCGAAGCCGCGGTTATCAAACCGCGCCGGTCCATGCGCATATCAAGGGCATGATCGGCCCTGAAACTGAACCCACGCTCAGCCTGGTCGAGTTGCAGCGAACTCACGCCGAGATCGGCGATCAGACCATCAATACCTTCGACGCCCAGCCCCATAAGTTCCGGCACCAAGGCTGCATAGGAAGCCCGCACAATGTGCAACCGATCGGGATACCCTGACAACCGCTCGCCAGCCTTGACGGCCGCGTCCTCGTCCCATTCAAAACCTATGACCCGGCCCGATGGCGTCGTCTTCTCCAGGATTGCCTGGGTATGCCCACCCAAACCGAGCGTGCCATCCACATACAAACCATTCGGCGTCGGCTGCAACCACGCAAGCACCTCATCCTGTAACACCGGGATATGTATCGCCGGGGAGGTCAGCGGCACGGAGGGATGCAATGGCTTACAAAATCCCCAAAGCAGAGAGTCCGGCGCCAAACTCCTCAAACGTCTCGCGGGTATGCTGGGTTTCCTGCTCCCATGCTTTTTTATCCCACACCTCAAAATGCTGGAGCATGCCGACCAGGACGACCTCCTTATCGATATTGAAGCTCGCCCTGAGCGTCGGCGGCAGCAGGATCCGCCCTTGTTTATCCAGGGGACACTCGCTGACGCCGGCAATGAGATACCGGACGAATTTGCCGAAATTCGGCTGCATCCTGCCCTGGTCGAGCAGTTTTTCTTCCAAGGCCTCCCACTCGCGAACCGGGTAGGCACGGAGGCACTGCTGCCAGTTGGTAACAATCAGCATTTCGGAATCGTACTGCTCCCGGAGCACATCGCGGAATCGTGCCGGGATGTTCAGACGACCCTTGGGGTCAAGACTATGCTCTGAGTGACTCCGAAACCGTTGCACTTCGCTCCTTGCGCCCAATCCTGCCCAATCGCTGGGCATCCACTCCATTATCTACCGCTTTAAACCACTTTTCACCACCACATGACTCATTAGTATACGAACGAGACTGGAGAGTCAAGAAAAAATAGCGGCCGACAACAGAACGCCGCCACCACAGCAACAACCAACCGGCATCACGATTACCAACATGTTTTCGACCACATACCTATCGGGCCACGCGGATGGATGACAGCTCCTTCCATGACGATTGCAGCCTCAATGCCGCCGATAGCGGACAGGTGGCTCAATCATTGTTTTTCAATAAGGAGCAGTGACTGCCTGTCACCGAAAAGACGAAATGGAGCGTGCGAAAAGGCCTGGATCAAACGAGCGGAAGGGAACTGCTGAAGAGAGGCTTGCGGTGCGCGGTGATTTACATCTTTTTGAGTGGGTCTTCGAACAAACTGGGCTGCTGCAGGGACTGGGGACGCAACGGCAGATGAAAATGTTCATAGGCAGCAGCGGTGGCAACGCGGCCACGGGGGGTGCGGATCAAGAAACCGGACTGAATGAGAAATGGCTCATACACGTCTTCCAGGGTATTTTTTTCTTCGCAAACCGCGGTCGACAGCGTTTCAAGGCCAATAGGCCCCCCCTGGAACTTCTCGATCAGGGTCAGGAGAATCCTCCGGTCCATTTCATCGAGTCCGAGCCGATCGACCTGGAGCATGTCCAGCGCCTTGTCAGCCACCGATTGCGAAATAACCGCATGCCCTCCCACCTCGGAGTAGTCACGCACACGCCGCAACAGCCGATTGGCGATCCGGGGCGTGCCCCGCGACCGCCGCCCCAGTTCCATGGCCCCGCCGGGATCAATACCGATGTTGAATAACCGTGCGGATCGCTCGACAATGGTAACCAGTTCTTCGGGGCTGTAATACTCAAGCCGCAGGATCACACCGAAACGATCGCGTAACGGCGGCGTCAATAAACCGGTGCGGGTGGTGGCGCCGATCAGGGTGAAGCGGGGCAGGTCCATCTTGACCGATCGCGCTCCCGGTCCCTGGCCGATCACCAGGTCGAGCTGGAAATCCTCCATGGCCGGATAGAGGATCTCCTCAACCACATGGTTGAGCCGGTGAATTTCGTCGATAAACAGGACATCCCCGGCCTGCAGACTGGAAAGAATCGCCGCCAGATCACCGGCGCGCTCGATCACCGGCCCGGAGGTAACCTTAATGCCCGCCCCCATCTCGTTGGCGATAATATAGGCCAGCGTGGTCTTACCCAGGCCGGGAAAGCCGTGAAACAGGACATGGTCCAAAGGCTCGTCGCGCTGCAGGGCAGCCTGGATAAAAATCCGCAGGCTTTGCTTCACCTGCTCCTGGCCGATATATTCATCCAGTCGTCGCGGTCGAATCTCAACCCCGGCCTGGCTATCCTCCTGCTGCGGACCACCGGTCACCAGCCGTTTGCCGGTCAGATTTTCCTCATGTTTCATTGTGCCAAAGCCTCAGGGTGCATCATCGCGAGCGCCACCCGCTATTTACCGGCAAGGGACTGCAGCGCCAGACGGATCAAATCTTCCACCTTGGGTAACCTGCCATCTTCGGCACTTTGCTTCTGAACGGCTCGCAACGCCTGCCAGGCGGTGTACTGGGGATACCCGAGATTGACAAGAGCGGAAGCGGCATCGGCAACCACCTGGTTCTCAACAACACCCAGGGCGGCCTCACTGCTGCCCTCGGTAACGACGGCGCCGGCAAAGCCCCCGACCTTCTCTCCCAACTCCATGCAAAGCCGCTGGGCGGTCTTCTTGCCAACCCCCGGCAGGGCGGTCAACCGGGAGTGATCCTTCACGGTAATCGCCCGGCACAGGTCATTGACCGCAATTCCAGACAAAATGGTCAACGCCAGTTTCGGCCCGATCCCGGAAACCGTGACCAGCAGCAGAAACAGTTCCTTTTCTTCCTTTTCACGAAAACCGTAGAGGGTGATCGCATCTTCACGGACCATCGTCTGCACAAACAAAAAGCAGGTGGCTCCGGTCACCGGCAAGACGTCATAGGTCCTTGATGAGATAAACACTTCATAACCGACGCCGTTGACGTCGATAATAACAGCGGTGGGAGTTTTGGCAAAAATCAAGCCATTGAGGGTTGCAATCATCGGCGGATCGATCCCGGCGAAGCCGTGAAAAAAGGACCGACGCGCTGCCCGGTATCGGTCATGCGCGGATTCCCCTTTGAAAAGCGGCGTGGTGCGCATGACAGATGGCCACAGCCAAGGCGTCGGCTGCATCCTGAGAAGGGATCGAGTCCAGCTCGAGCAGGGCGCGGACCATGTGCTGAACCTGTCCCTTTTCTGCCTGACCATAGCCAGCCACCGCCTGCTTGACCTTGCGGGGGGTGTAATCGAACACGGTCAGATTATTGTGCAGAGCCGCGACCACGGCCGCGCCCCGGGCATGGCCGAGCTTAAGCGCCGAGCGCGGATTGCGGTCGACAAACATATCCTCAACCGCTGCGACCTCAGGATTATGGAGACTGATCACCTCACACAAATCCTGAAAAATGGTCAACAATCGCCTGGAAAAATCAGGGTCTCCGGCGGTGCGGATGGTGCCGCAGGCCACAAAGCCGATTTCATGACCACAGGTGGCGATCACGCCGTATCCGGTCACTCGCGACCCCGGATCAATGCCCAGAATACGCATCCAGCCGGCCGGGACTCTGCATCAGGTAAGCAGATCCATGAGGTCGTCGGCGATATCGAAGTTGGCATGCACCTTCTGGACATCGTCGTGGTCCTCAAGATTATCGAGCAGCCGCAACAAGGAGCGGGCTGTCTTTTCATCCGTTACCTCAATGGT
>CAIMMA010000635.1 GCA_903842475.1 uncultured bacterium | reverse complement strand
TCGAGCGGGTTTCGGTGCTTTCCCCGGGTCCGGTCATCACCCTCGACGACCTGCCCGCGGACCTGCGGTTGCAACCGCAACCGGCCTACGGCGCGGCGACCCTGCTGAGCGAAGCCCTGGCATGTGCCGAGAAACATTGCATATTAAATGCGCTGGCGCATTCCGGAGGTAATCGGACCCGAGCCGCCGAATGCCTCGGGATCAGCAGAAAAAATCTCTGGGAAAAAATGAAACTGCACGCGCTTGAGTTTTAACCCCAGCCCCTGCCCGATGGTGTGCCGCACGAGCGCCGACGGTCCGTTTACAACTCGTAGAGGTGCTCGTCCCGAAGGGGGCGGCGCGGACCCTGCGCCTTTTTCCGGATTGCCTCCAGGCTAAAGGGGGCATCCGCTGCCATCAAGTCGCCCATATCCTGCTCGATCTGGTCCGGATCGTCGCCTGCCTCCATCCGGGCGAGGGCTTCTTCCATCTGCCCGCCCAGTGATATCCCGGTGGTCGCGGCGAACTTGCGCATTAAATGAGCCATCTGACGCGGGTCGTCCTGGTTGAGGTGCTCGGCTTCGCGCATCAATCCGGCCATGGCCTGCTCCATTTTGGCTTCATCAAGGCCCGCCAGGGGATCGTCGGCATCGCTTTCCCTGGCTTTGCCGATGGTGGCGAACGTCGACATCAGCTTCTGCAGGTCGGCCTTGCCGCATTTCGGGCAATCGGGCCGTTTTTCGGTATTGGGCCTGCTCGAAAAGAAATTGAATATCGTATTGCAATCGTCACAAAAAAATTCGTAAATCGGCATGCTGGTCAGTTAAAAAAGAGGTTTTCGATATCAGGGATACAAGCAATTGTCGGGCTGCTCAGAAAAGATTGCTCGCCTAATTGCCGGCCAGGACGGCATCCAGCGCGGCATCGTCAACCTGATCGGTGATCCGCACCTTGCCAATCGCCTCGGGCAGAACAAAAAAGATGCGGCCGCCGATGGTTTTCTTGTCGGCTTGCAGATATCGGCGCAGGGCGGCGCAATCCATACCGGCAGGAATGTCGATGGGCAGTTGGTACTGGCGCAGCAATTCGACCAGTTGGGCGACCACCTGCGGGTCGGCAACGCCGCAGCGCACGGCCAACTCGGCCACGGCCCGCATACCGATGGCCACGGCCAGTCCGTGGATCAACTGATACCCGGAAGCCGCTTCCACCGCATGGCCGATGGTATGGCCGAAGTTGAGAATCCGGCGCAGACCGCCTTCGCGCTCATCCTGCTCCACCACCCAGGCCTTGAGTTCACAGCAGCGTCGGATCATCGGCACGATGGCCGCAGGTTCAAGAGCCAGGATGGCCGCTCGGTTGGCCCCAAGCCAGGTGAAAAAGTCGGCGTCTATGCTGGCGCCGTATTTGATGACCTCGGCCATACCGCTGAGAAACTCTTCGGAGGGCAGGGTCTTGAGCACATCGGTGTCGATGAACACCGCTTTGGGTTGATAAAAGGTGCCGATCAGGTTTTTCCCCTGGGGGAGATCCACGCCGGTTTTGCCGCCGACCGAACTATCGACCTGCGCCAGCAGGGAGGTCGGCACCTGCACAAAGGGGATGCCGCGCATGTAAATGGAAGCCAGGAACCCGGTGATATCGCCGACCACCCCGCCACCCAGGGCCAGCAGACCGTCGCCCCGGTCAAAACCGCGTTCGGCCAGGGTACTGGCCAAGGTGCCGATGGTCTGCAGATGCTTGCTGGGCTCGCCGTGGGCAAAGACGATCAACTCGCTGTTCACCCCGGCCTGCTCCAACGAGCGCTGCACCTGTTCGCCATGGAGCGCCCCCACCCGGTCATCGCTGATGATTCCGTACCTTTTGGCGATCTTGGCAGTCTGCAGGGCGGCGCCGATCTGGTCCATCACCCCGGTCCCGATGGTTATCGGATAACTCCGCTCACCCAAGCCAACCTGTATTTTCTCCTGTCCCATTCCCTGCCATCCCGCTTGTCACTGAAATTTTGAATAAAACACCCCGATCGTCGACACGACGCCCGGCATGTCCGATGCATAGGGCAATAAAAAAAGGGAGACACCGCTCGAGGCGGCATCTCCCTGGTCGTACAGTTTCTCAGCAGAGCCGAGAATTACATGGCGGCACCGGAAGCAGCGCCCTGCATTTTAACTTCTACTTTCGTGGTCAAACCAGCATAGTACGCACGAAGACGAACCAAAACCTCTTCGCGACCGAAATGGTCGACAACCGGTTGGCCGTCGGACAGCGCCTTACGCAGCTTGGTGCCGGAAAGGATGACGCGATCGTCTTTGGTATGCGGACAGGTACGGAGAGAAGCCATACCGTCGCACTTATGGCAATAGAAGGTCCAGTCAATCTTCATCGGCTTGCAAAGCAGGTCTTTGGCAGCGTCACCGGTCACGGGGATGCGATCAAAAATCGTCTGAGCCTCGAATAGGCCGTAGAAATCGCCAACGCCTGCATGGTCACGACCGATCAGCATGTTGTTGACGCCGTAGTTTTGACGGAAGGTTGCATGGAGCAGGCCTTCGCGAGGACCGGCATAACGCATATCCAGAGGATATCCAGCGTTCAGGATGTTCTCTTTGACGAAATAATGATCGATCAGAATCTTGATGGCTTCAATACGAACATCG